>NZ_CP024969.1:600000-846907 GCF_002804025.1 Mesoplasma tabanidae
GATAAATCAATAGCATCAGTTGAAGGTATAATTACTTTTTGAGTATTAATTAATATTTCTGAAGTTGAAGCATTAGCAGATACCTCAAATTCTCCTTTTTCTTTCGGTGAAGGTTCTTTATAAGTTCAACTAAAATCTGCTTCAGTAATCTCTTTTTCATTTTGAGTATTTGTTGAATTTTCTTTAATATATGCATTTATTAATCTTAAAACTTCAGCTTTAACATCAGCCTCATTTTTTTTATCTGCAAAGTCAATTGAACTAAAATCAAATTTTGCTAAATCTACATATAAGTAAAGTGAAGCTTGTTGAGAATTCATTATTAGTCTAGATGTTTGACTAGCAGAAATTTTTATTTCTCCTGGTACACCAAAATCAGCAACTTTTTTTTCAATTAGTAAATCTTTTTCTGTAAGTTGAGAACCTAGTTTAGTAACATCACGAAGTGCAGCTAAAATTTCTGAATCATTAGTTTTATTATTTCAATTTATTAAATTACTAATTGAATATTCAGGTAATGAAATATCTATTTTTTGAGTATTTGCATTCACAAAATTTAATCACCCATAATAAGACTGATAACTTGATGAAGCATTTGGTTCAAAAAAAGAAGTCTTTAAGTGTCGAATGTTTTTATCTAAATCTATAGTAACAATTCAATATTGATCAGTTGTAACAACTGATTCTTTGTGTTCATTACCTTTATCATCAAAAATTTCAACTTGATTAATATAAGATTTTCTTCTAATTTTAATTTGAAATGGATTTTTATCATCTCAAACATATATTTCATTTTTTGATGATATACCATAATCTAATCCATTTCCTAAATCAGAAAATCTTATAGATTCTTGAAATTTATCACTATAAATATTTTGCACTCATTGGTGGTTTTTCCCTTTTTTTTGTTGTCCTTGAAACATTACTCCAAAATCAAAAATACCTGAATATTTTCTTGGTTTTCCCAACTCATCTTTTTCAGGAATAAATAGTAACTCTTTAGACAAACTACTATCAGTATTAGGATTTTTTATTCACATTCCATTTTTTAGAATTATATATTTCGTATTTTCAACTCATAAAACCTGCTCAATTTGAACATCACTTTCACTTGGTAATATTTGAGATAATTTATTATTAGAACGTTTTATAAAATAAGATTTTATATTACCTTCTGGGTATCTTTGATTTTCATCATCATTTGTATCTTGAATAATCTTATCAGCAAGACCAACTCATAAGCCATCTTTTTCAACAATTAATTTGTAACCCTGTCTTGCGTCAATATTTGTATCACCATTTCCAATCTTAGAAATTAACTCAGGTGTTTTTTCATAACCACCATTTTTATTTCTAATTACAAAAACTTCACCTGCAAAGTGGTAGAAAATATCCTTATGATCAAGTGAGTCTTCTCCTTTTGCTAATATTGGGTGCAATCCTGCATACAATGATGTTTTTTCATAAATTAATGTAGGTAAATTTTCACCTTCTTTAATTTTTTTAATTCTATAAGTTCCATCATTTGTTAATGTTGAGTAAATAAATGAATTGTCTTCTTCAAAAAAAACCGCATCTTTAATTTGTTCTTGAGTTTCTTCAAAGATCATATTTTCCTTTGCATAAACACGTGCTATATCTGCTGGTTTTTGAGGGTCACGCATGCCACTTAAAGAATCTTGCACATTTTTTTCACCATTTTTACTAAAAGTATTTTTTTGTTGTATATCAAGTTTTCATAGTTTATTTTCTTTACGATCAAAATATGAAACTCTCGTAGCATCTGCGTAAATTAAAGTTCTTCTATTCATATCAATACTATAATCGTTTTCTTTGTAAACACGTGTATGAAGAGTTCTTTGATAAGCTTTATCACTAGTTGTATCCATTTCAGCAATAAACAATTTATTATTTTGTTCTTCTTGTTTTCCATCAGCTCTTCTTGAGTAATAAGTTTTTCCTGATTTTGCATCAAAGTAAGATTGCCTAACTTCATTTTCAAAAATTATTGATGCTCTAAACATAGTTTCATCTTTATCTTCAGAATTTACTTCTTTAGTTTTGATTGAGCCAAAATAGGGGGTTAATAAAAAAATCCCAGTTGCAGGTTCTGCTATAGTTAAGGATGTTAATAAACTTAATAAAAATTTCATATATTAAATTTTCTTTCTACTAGATAATTTTCAATTTATTTAATCTAACAATTATTATTTTACTATATTTAAAATTATAGCAAAATATAGCAAAAATTCCACTATCGTAGTACTTAGTCATTGTAAAGTTAGATTATTGTTTTACTATAATATATTAATAAAATAATAAAAAATAAAGCTAGAAGTAAAAATATAATAATTAATTATGCTTGTATTTTAACTCTTTATTTTCAAATAAACATATGGTTCTGCCTTTTACGAATTGTAATTTTGTGGGGCATTAAAATCATAATTATTTTTTAATATATCATATGCTATATAATTTTCAAATTCCTTAAATTCAGATATTGTTAATACAAAACAACCATCTCTATCACTTATTCATTCTTTCATTATTTGTTATGCTGCTTCTTTATCTTTTAATTGATTAGAATAAAATTTGCAAGCTCATCTTTACTCATTCATTTAACATCTTTTATCTTAATGTAACCATAAATTCCAGCTTTGCTTTTCGGTATGTATAAATAAAGTTTGTCATTAATATTTAATTTTGGTATTTTGAATCTATATTCGTATTTTTTCTTTTCACTTTTAATTAAATCAAAATACTCTTTTTTCATTGATAAAATTAAATCCATATTATTTTTTAAATCTATATGAACCTTGTTCATCTTTCAATAAAAACATCAGATCAATAATTTCAAAATGGAATGGTAAAAATTCACCAGTTTTAATCATATCAATTATTTGTTGCTTTGTTGCTCATTTAACTTCTGCAACTTCTTCTTTTTGCAGAACTAGTTTTTCAATTTTAACTTCTTTTTTAATAAGATAAAAATCATCAAAACCTTCACTAAAATTAATTGTAAACGCTGGCCTAATATCTGAAAAATCAATGTTTAATCCCAATTCTTCTTTTGCTTCTCTTGATGCAGTTAATTGACTTGTCTCACCAGTCGAAACAGAACCACTAACAGATGGAGTTCACATTCCAGTTCAATATTTTCTTTCTTGAGAAACTTTTTGAATTAACATTTCTTCTTTGTCGTTGAATATACCTATAGTTATTTTTCTTCTGTAAAAACCTTTAGGTGGTTTAGTTCCTCTCACCATTGTTTGATCAGTTTTATTACCAGTTACATCATATAAGTCCAATATTTCCATAATAACCTCTCTTATTACTAAATAATAACAAAAAGTAACCCTGAAGGGTTATCTTATAAATTTATATTTGTTACTTATTTTGATATTTAATTTTATAGAAATAAAATTTACTAATGAACTAAAAAAGTAAAATATGCCAATGAAGCTAATCATTCCTGGTAGTCATAAATATACTGGTTGGTCTGTTGGGTCTAATTGTGAATATGGGAATGGAGTAAATCAGTTTTCTTTATCAGTAAATTTAACAATCATTAAACCTCTAATAGAAATAAATAATATGTAAGCAAAAGGAATGATGCAATTTATTCATGCTTTCTTTTTCATAAATTCTTTTGCTGATAATTTTGATTCTCTGGGTATTAAAACATAATACCCAATTACTACAAATGGTAATATTCAATGTTCTAGAATAGATTTTAATACCTTATATCACGTACTAAAACCAACTATTCCATCTTTAGAAGCAACAAAAGTAAATGTATAAATTAAAAACACAATTATTTGATAAGAAACAATCATTGTTAAAACATTATCTGATTCAGCTCAAGCTATTTTATTAGTAATTTTTCTAAAATAGTTAAGTACAGCAGCTATTCCTCAAAAAGATGTTATTAATGTAGTTCAAACCGAAAAGTAAATAACTTGATTAATGATTGATTCATCAAAAGAAAGAGCCCCACCTGATTCAGTATCAGGTTGAATCACTGACATTATTAAATCAATACTTACACAAAATATTGGCACAATTGCTATAAAAATTAAAAATGCTAACTTTAGTTTATTTTTCATATAATATATTCCTTTAATTTTAAAAGTGCTCTAAAAAGCCTATAAAATAAATTGTATTTTTTTTTTTTTTTTGTTAAAGCACATAAAAAACAGACAAACTATAAAAATTTTATCTGTTTTCTATTCTTCTTCATTCATTATTTTAAATGCTTCAATTTCTTTATATCTATCAATAATATTAATTCTATAAAAATTTTCAGGTAACCCTTTTTGCTCTACATATTGATATTCAATATGTTCTTTTAATAAAATTAATCGATCAAAAATAATTTCATATTTAATTAACAAAGCTATAAATGTATTTGAACTTTCAATCATTTCATCAGTTAAATCAATTGATAAATCATCAAATCCATCAATTGTTGATGTTAAATAATCTAATAACTGATAAGCAACATCCAATTTTTCTTCCTTAGACTCATACTTACTAAATCTTTTTACTAACTCAAGTAAATCTCTTCAGCAATATTTAAATTCATCAGGAACTTCTGTATTTCTAACAATTGAAATTAATTCTTCATAATATTTTTCTGATAATTCTAAAAAAGCTTTATTAATAACTACATCAATACCGCTTTCATCAACTGCATTAAATGAATTTTTATCAATTTCATTAAATATATTTACATAATCTGAAGCTACATTATAAAGTCCATTAATTCTTAAATGAAATACTCCACTAATAAATGACTTAATGTATTCATTGGTTTTACAAACATCTTCATTTTCCAAAAATCCAGGCAAGTTATCAATAGGAACTGATTTTTTGTTTTCACTAATGAAAGTATCATATTCTAAAGAATCTAATCATTTTTCATGAAGTTTTATTACCTCATCAAAAATAATATTGTTTTCTGACGTGTTTATTTGAATATATCAATCATCATTAATAAACTGCATCAATCAATCTTCATATTTGAATTTTGTCATACTATGAGCCCTTTCTAATCATCAAGCTTTAATACTGCAATAAAGGCTTCTTGTGGTACTTCAACACTTCCGATTTCTTTCATTTTCTTTTTACCTTCTTTTTGTTTATTAAGAAGTTTTTTACGTCTTGATTTATCAGCTGCATGAAGTTTTCAAGTAACATCTTTACGATAAGCTTTAATAGTTTCACGAGCTAAAACTTTATTTCCAATAGTTGCTTGAACTGGAACTTCAAAGTTTTGACGAGGAATCAATTCTTTAAGTTTCTTAGTTAAAGTAGCTCCTCTTTGATATGCAAAATGTTTATTAACAATCATTGAAAACGCATCAACCATATCCCCATTTAATAAAATATCCATTTTAACTAATTGAGATTCTTGATATCCAATCATTTCATATTCAAACGAAGCATAACCTTTTGAAATTGATTTTAGTTTGTTAAAAAAATCAAAAATAATTTCAGCTAATGGCATATCATAAACTAACATCATTCTATTATCATCAACAACTTGTAAATCCTTATAAGTCCCTAATTTATTTTGACATAAACTCATTAAGTCACCAACTGATTCTTTTGGCGTCATAATTTTTACGTTTACAAAAGGTTCTTCCATAAACTTAATCTTTTGAGGATCGGGTAATTTTGCTGGGTTATCAATTTCAATCATTGTTCCATCAGTTAAATGAATTTTATAAATTACAGAAGGCGCTGTTGCGATTAAGTTTAAATTATATTCTCTTTCCAGTCTTTCTTGTACGACTTCCATATGTAATAAACCTAAAAAACCAACTCTAAATCCAAATCCTAAAGCTTGAGAAGTCTCAGGTTCATAAACTAATGATGAATCTGATAATTCCATTTTTTCTAAGGCTTCTTTAAAATCTTGATATTGATTTGTGTCAATTGGATAGATTCCACAATAAACCATGGGTTTAAGTTTTTTATACCCATCAAGAGGATGCAACGCTGGGTTTGTAACTGTTGTTATAGTATCTCCAACATTAATATCTTTAATTGTTTTAATTGAAGCTGCTATTCATCCTACCTCTCCAGCACTTAATTGTTCTTTTTTAACTATTTTAGGATTTTTAACCCCTAATTCAGTAACTTCATAACTGCTTCCATTTGCCATAAGTTTGATTCTGTCACCAACTTTTATTGAACCTTCTCTTACTCTAATTGACATAACAACACCTAAGTATTTATCATAGTAACTGTCAAAAATTAGAGCTCTTAATGGTTTTTCATCATCAGCATCATATGGGGCAGGAATTTTATCAACAATTGCTTCTAAAACATCTTCAACGTTTAGTCCAGTTTTAGCACTAATTAATGGTGCATCACTACAATCAATTCCAATTGTATTTTCAATTTCTTCTTTTACTCTTTCTGGATCTGCACTTGGTAAATCAACTTTATTAATAACAGGGATTATTTCTAAATTATTTTCTATTGCTAAATAAACGTTTGCTAGTGTTTGTGCTTCAATACCTTGAGTTGCATCAACAACAAGAATTGCTCCCTCACAAGCTGCAAGACTTCTTGATACTTCATAAGCAAAGTCAACATGACCAGGAGTATCAATTAAATGGAATGTATACTCTTGTCCATCTTTTGCTTTGTAATACAACTGAACAGAGTTTAATTTAATTGTAATTCCACGTTCTCTTTCAATATCCATTGAGTCAAGCAATTGCTCTTGCATTTCACGTTTAGTTACAGTATTAGTCAACTCTAAAATACGATCAGCCAATGTTGACTTACCATGATCAATATGAGCAATAATACTAAAATTTCTAATTTTTGATTTATCCATGTTATCTCTTTCTACTATTAATAGTTATCTTTATATTTTTCAATAAATTTTACAATGTCATCAATAACAACTTCATTGACTTCTTCTTCTAATAATTTATTTTTTAAATTTTGATATATTTTAAAATCAGTATCTAAACCTAATTTGGTATATCTATAAAATAATTTTTGTGAATCTTTCCCCATCTTAGTATAGTTATCTAATCCACCACTTTGAATTAAAATTGGTAAGTCTTTTGTTATAAATTCATTATTTGAATTTTTAGAAATAAATTTATTTCCAACAGCAATATCCTTAAATGCAGAAAAACTTAATTTTAAATTACATAAAGGATCGTTATTATATTTTTCTACATATTTTCAATCACTTGATAGTCATTGATTATCAAATTTTAATAAAGGATTATGTCTTTTATTTATTCTTTTCTCTCTAATGTTATTAAGGAATTTTGCATCATTTCTTACATTAAAAATAACTTGATTTAAATTCATATATTTTAAGAAAATATTAGAAATGTGGTAATTATAATCACGAGTATTTATTAAAATTAAACCAGCTATTTCTTCTGAGTATTTAATTGAAAAAGCTCTAGCTAGATTACCCCCTAATCCTTGGCCTAACATAAAGATTGGTAAGTCAGAATGATATCTTTTGATTCAAGTATTAATATTTTTAATATCTTCTACTAATTTACTTCAACCTTGTTTTTTGTCAAAAAAGATATTTGAACCATCAGCTTCTTCTCTACTTTCACCAATGCTTCTTAAATCAGTACCAACGACTAAAATGTTATGTTCTTTCATAGTTTTTGCAAATTTATCATACATTTCCATATGTTCATCAAAGTTTGGCACAACTTGAATAACCGCAATTGGTTTTTTTGATGTTTTTCATTCAAAATTAATTAGTTCTTTTCCATCAATCATTTGTAATTGAAATTTTCTCATCTCTAAACCTCCTTAACGTATTCTTCAAATGTTGCATTTGCTGCCAATTGATCAGCTAAATCATTGTAATAATCATTACTATGTCCCTTAACTCAAATAAACTCAATTTCAACTTTTGTTCTAATTTGATCAACAAACTTAATATATTCATTACCCTCATCAGATTTAGCTTTTCATTCATGATTTGCTCATTTAGCAATGCCTTCATAATCATGATATAAATATAGTTTTGAAATGTTATTAGCATAAGCAAATAACATTACTCTTTTAGCACCTTGTAATTCTCCACTTACATTTCACATTGATTTTAATTCATCATCATGATATCTTTTGGAAAAATGAAATTCTTTATTTTTCCACATTACAACAGCTCCATATGAATAAGTGTTGTTATTTTTAATGAAACTACCATCACTATAAGCAACAGCAGCATTTTCATCTATTTTAACTTTTACTTTATTAGGTTTAGGTTTTGAAGTTCCACCAGTTATAAAAGCTTCAGCATCAGCTTTACTTGAAAAAGATTTATAAACTGCGTTATTGAATCCTTCTACTTGAGCTTTACATTCATCTCAAGTGTTATAAACACCAATATTTCTTCCTTTTTTAACAGCGTAATATTTCATCTCTAAACCTCCTTTTTATTCTTATTAATATGCTCTAGCAAAATAAACTTTTAAAGTTGTATCTTTATTACAGTTGAAGCATTTTTCAGTTTTATTATCTTGTTCAAATGGAATACAACGTGAGTTTGTTGATGTTTGTTTTTTAACATCATCTTCACATTCTATTTCACCACAAAATGGAACTAAAACAAATCCTTGGTTTTGACTTAATATATTTTTGTATTCTTCAATTGAATTTGCTTTTGAAGTTCTGTCTTCACGGTTTTTCAATGCTTTAGCATATAAGTTAGCATCATATTCTTTAATCATTTGATCCACAACAATTTCAACTTCATTTACATTTACTTGATTTTTTTCTCTCGTATCTCTTCTTGAAATAGTTACTTGATTGTTTTCTAAATCTCTTGGTCCTACTTCAATTCTTAAAGGAATACCTTTAATTTCAGCTTCACTAATTTTAAACCCAAATGATTTATCAGTTTTATCAATATCAACACGATATTTATTTTTTAATAAGTTTTTAATGTCTTCTGTTACTTTAATTACTTCATCAGTTTCTTTAATTTGAATTAATCTAACTTGAATTGGTGAAACCATTGAAGGAAGGACCAAACCATTATCATCTGAGTGAGTCATAATAATAGCTCCAATTAATCTTGTTGAAACTCCTCAGCTTGTTGAGTAAGCATGTTCAAGTTTTCCTTCTTTATTTTGGAATTTGATTTCATAAGGTTTTGAGAAGTTATCAGCAAAGTAATGAGATGTTCCACATTGTAATGCTTGCCCATCATGCATTAATGATTCAATTGTATAAGTTGAATCAGCACCCGCAAATTTTTCTTTCTCAGTTTTTTTACCAGGAATAACTGGTAGCAATAATGCATTTTGTGCAAATTTAGTATAAGTATCTAATATTTTTAAAGTTAAATCAGAAGCTTCTTTTCTTTCTGAATGAACTGTATGTCCTTCTTGTCATAAAAATTCACTTGTTCTTAAAAATGGTCTAGTTGTTTTTTCTCATCGCATTACATTTGTTCATTGATTATAAATTAATGGTAAATCACGATATGATTTCACCTCATTTTTGAAAAAATTAGCCATTAATACTTCACTAGTAGGTCTGATAAATAATGGTTCTGCTAATGGAGTGTCTCCAACTCTTGTAACAGTTGCTATTTCAGGAGAAAATCCTTCAATATGATCTTTTTCCTTTTGAAATAATGATTGAGGGATTAACAATGGGAAATAAACATTTTCTACTCCAAGTTCTTTAAACTTAGCATCTAAGTATTTTTGCATTAACTCTCAAATAGCATAACCATAAGGTCTAAATATAATTGTTCCTTTAACTGGTCCATAACTAGCTAATTTAGCATTTAATACTATATCTGTATATCATTGTGAGAAATCAACATCTCTTGGTGTTATTTTGTCTAGTTGCTTCATTTATATTACTCTCCTACTTTTACTAAGCCATCATGACTTAAATATAATTTTATTTCTAATCCTAATTCTTTAATAATTTTATTGGCATAATTATAATATTGTTGATCTCTAATTAAAATTCACTTAATTGTGTCAAAATGAATTGATTCTATAATATTAATCATTCCAAAAGATCTGTCAAAGATTCAATCTTTTGTTGTAGTCTTTGCTAATTTCTCAGGGTCTATTCCAATAACACAAAACTTATTTGTATCGATTCCAGCATCAGCTGATCATTTTCAAAAATGCGCTCTTGATGAAATATCAAAGTCTAAATTGTTTGAGTCTTGTTTTTGGTGATAACCTCATACATGATATGATTCATCATGATTTAAAACTATTTCTTGGGTTGGTTGAATACCATTTTTTAAAATATAACCAATATTTCTAACATCAGTATAGAATAAAAAACTTTTGATTCCTCTTTTTTTAATTAAATCTAAAACTATTTCTTTTTCAGATCCTGCATTAACGAATAATGATTTAAAAAAGTTATCTAATTCGTTTTCATTTAATATATCATCCTTGTCAGCTCTTCAAAATAAAATTTTTTCTTTAAATCAGTCTTTAAGTCTTTTTTTATCCGATTTCACTATACCACCCCAGACTATATAATATTATATAATTTTTTAACTATTTTTGATATAAAAAAAGCCACCTATTAAGGTAGCTTTGATATTTTTACTGGCGGGTTAAAAGAGACTCGAACTCTTGCGCCGGAAACCGACCTAACACCTTAGCAGGGTGTCCTCTTCACCAACTTGAGTATTAACCCATTAATACACTTAATTATTATAACAATTAAGTGCAATATATTCAAAAAATTATTTGTGATATTTTTCATTATTCATTATTTTAAAAGCACGATATATTTGCTCAGCTAAAATAATTCTAAATAATTGATGTGGCAATGTTATATTTCCAAAAGAAACTTTTTTGTAATTTTGAGTTAAAAACTTATCACTATAACCATCACTTGGTCCAATAATAAAAGCAATTTTTGCTTGCTTTAAATTTTTATTATTATCAATGATTGATGTGAATTCTTCTGTTGAATAATTTTTAGAACTAACATCCATACAAATTATTTCATGATCTGAAAAAGTTTTTAACTTTTCTAATAATAAATCAGAATTAATGCTTTTATTTACTACATCTTCTTTTTGGTATTCTTCTTTAAGTTCAATAACTTGTAAATTAGCATATTTTGAAATTCTATTTACGTATTCATTAAATGAATCAATAAAAAATTTTTTATCTAATTTACCAAAGCAAATTATTTTTATATTCATTAGATGATTTGATTAAAAACCAAATCCTCCTTTTCCCATTCCAGGCATTCCTGGCATTCGCCCGCTTTTCATCATCTTAGCCATTTCAAGAACTTGTTTTTTACCTTTATCAAATGAATTGATTAATTCGTTTAATTCTTTTTCTGTACGACCAGAACCACTAATTATTCTATTTTTTCTAGTAAGTGATTTCAACAATTTAGGTTCTCTTCTTTCTTTTAGTGTCATTGAATCCATTAAGATTGAAAATACAACTAATTTTCTTTGTGCATCAGAAATTTGATTTTCTGAAATTTTAGCACCCGGCATCATTTTCATAATTCCACCAATGTTACCCATTTTTGAAACTTGAACTAATTGGTTTCTTAAATCCTCTAAATCAAATTGCCCCATGAACATACGTTTCATAGTTTTTTGCATTGAACGCTCATCAATATTATCAACAACTTTTTCAAAAAGAGTTTCAATATCTCCCATTCCAAGAATTCTGTCAGCCATTCTTTTTGGATAGAATGGAGCAAGTGCAGAAACACCTTCACCTTCCCCGATAAACTTAATTGGCAGTTTAGTCATGTATCTAATTGATAATGTAGCTCCTCCACGAGCATCTCCATCTAACTTAGTTACAATAACTCCAGTTAGTTTTAATTGATTATTAAATTCATTTGTTACATTAATGATTTCTTGTCCAATCATTCCATCAACTACTAATAAAGTTTCACTTGGTGATGTTGATTTTCTTAAATCATTTAATTCATTCATTAAATCTTTATCAATTTGTAAGCGTCCAGCAGTATCTAATATAACAACATCATGTCCATTTTTTTCGGCAAAATCTAGAGCTTGTTTTGCAGTTTTTAATGGTGATTGTTTCCCTTGTTCAAAAACGGGAATATTGTTTTTATTTCCTAATTCAACTAATTGATCAATTGCACCAGGTCTATAAATATCAAGCCCTACTAATAAAGGTTTTTTAGCCTCTTTTTTTGCTAAGTAGTGTGCTAATTTAGATGAAGAAGTAGTTTTTCCTGATCCTTGTAAACCAACCATCATAATAACTGAAGGTTTTTTAGAAAGATTTAAAGGAGCTTTTTCAGTTCCTAAAATATCAATTAATTCTTCATGAACAATTTTCAACATTTGTTGGTGTGATGTAACACCTTCTTGAATATATTCACCTACTGTTTTTTCTTTTATCTTACTTATTAATTCTTTTACTACTTCAACATTAACGTCAGCTTCTAATAACGCTAATCGTATTTCACGTAGTGTTTCTTGAATGTTTTCTTCATTCAATGTAGATTTTTTAATATTTTTCTCCATTGATTTTTTCATTCTTTTAGTTAAAAAATCTCCAAATGCCATATGCATACCTCCAGTTTTAATCTTTATTTATTATACCAAACTTAACATTCAAAATAAAAATGCCATAAGGCATTTTTTGAATTATTGTTTAATTAGTATAGTAATGATTTAGGTGTTCTTGGGAAAGGAATAACATCTCTAATATTTGAAGCACCTGTAATGTACATAATTAATCTTTCAAATCCTAATCCAAATCCAGCAGATTTATAGAATCCATATTTTCTTAATCCAATGTATCAGTCTAGTTCTTCAGGGTTAATTCCATAGAACTCACATCTTTGAAGAATCTTGTCTAAGTTGGCTTCACGTTCACTTCCGCCACATAATTCACCAATTCCAGGAACTAGTAAATCTACAGCAGCAACTGTTTTACCATCATCATTTTGTTTCATATAAAATGATTTAATATCTTTTGGATAGTTAATGACAAATGTTGGACATTTATTAATTTCTTCACAAATAAATCTTTCGTGTTCTGTACCTAAATCCAATCCAAAGTAAATGTTATTTTCTTCAAACTTATGACCTTTATCAATAGCATTTTGTAAAGTTTTTAAAACATCTTCATAAGTATTAACTTTAAATTGAGCATTAACAATTCCTGTGATTTTATCAATTAATCCTGGCTCTAATTGTTCTTGTAAGAATTCTAACTCAGTCATGTTTTTTTCTAAAACATAACCAACAACACTTTTTAACATATCTTGCATTAATTGAATGTTTTCATTGATATCTGCAAAAGCAACTTCTGGTTCAATCATTCAAAATTCTGATGCATGTTTTGTTGTATGTGAATTTTCAGCTCTAAAAGTTGGCCCAAAAGTGTAAATGTTTTTAAATGCTTGTGCAAATGATTCACCATTTAATTGTCCTGAAACTGTTAAACTAGCTTTTTTACCAAAAAAATCATTAGCATAATCTTTATCTTCGTTAACTGTAACTACAAATTGCTCTCCAGCACCTTCAGCATCATTTGAAGTAATGACTGGTGTTGTTACATAAACATAATTATTTTCTTGAAAGAACTTGTGAATTGCAAAAGCTGCAGTTGAGCGAATTCTAAAAATTGCTTGAAATGTTTTTGTTCTAGCTCTTAAATGTGAAATCTCTCTTAAAAATTCAGGAGAATGTTCTTTTTTTTGTAAAGGGTATTCTTCAACAGCTTGGTCTAGTAAAACAATTGAAGTTGCATTAATTTCAAAAGGTTGAGGTCTTGATGGAGTTGGCACTAAAATACCTTCTATTTCAACAATTGAACTCACTCTTGCTTTACTTCCATCTTCAAAACCAATAGTTTCAGGTTTATAAACAACTTGTAAGTCATTTAAAACAGTTCCATCGTTTAAAACCATGAAGCTAACTACTTTTCCTTGACGATTTGATCTAACTCTACCAATAATTGTTACTTTTTGTTCTTTTAAAGTATCATGGTTGTCATATAAAAATTTAATATCCATATTATTCTCCTTTTAAAACATATTTTTCTATAAATTTACCAACTCCACCATTTAGGTTTGTGTCAGTTTCATATTTTGCTATCTTTTTAATATCAGGTACTGAATTACCCATTGCTACTGAGTTTGGAACAACTTCAAACATACTAATGTCATTCATATTATCTCCAAATATTAAAATATCTTCTAATTGAATATTTAACAGTTCTGCTAATTTTAATACACCATTTCCTTTACTTGCTTTTACATTAATAAACTCATAAATTGGTGTTGATTCTACATTACTTCTCATCTTATTTAATTCATTAGACTTGTTTGTACTTTCAAATCACTCAAGCATTGCAGCTTCTTCTTTTTCTTCAACAAATATCATGAATTGAATAACGTCTTGATAATTTTCAAAAGTTTTTACATCAATTGGTTCAACATCATATTTATCGACTCATTTTCTATCTTTCAATGACTTAACATTTATATCAAGTTTATTTCAGTAAGCATGAGCAGGTACTTTTGTATATGCTAATGTAGGAATATTTAATTCAAACATTTTATTCATAAATTCTTTGACTAATTCTATATTAATAGTTTCACAATAAGTTAGTTCAAATGATGATACTTTTGAAATGACTGAACCATTTGAAAAAATTGAAACATCAGAATGTTTATCTACATCAAACATTTTAGCTCTTACTGATCCACTTGATCATCCTTGTCCAGTAACTACTGCTACATGAACTCCTTGTTCTGAAACTTTTTTTAGCATTTGTAAATCAAACTGATTTGATATTTTTCCATGCTCTAAAATAGTCCCATCTAAATCTGTTGCAATTAATTTAATATTAGTTAATTTCATTTATTTTATTTTTCCTTTTTTCTTGTTTTTAGTTGAATTTACATAGAAGGTATTTACTTCATATTTTTCTAAAAAATTATTATCAATAATTTCAGAATTAATACCTAAATTTTTTAAAGCTTTTTCAGTTATTTCATCATCTTTCATTATTTTATTTTCAAACATTAATCAGCGATAAACTGTTTGATAATAATGATGTTTTAAAGATAAGCAATGAGAAGAATAATCATAAATTAAAATTTCATCATCTCTAGAATAAATTGATCTTTTATCAAACAATCTCATTGAATCATCAAATGGTGTTACACTATCATTTCTACAATGTAAGAAAAACATTGGGAATATCAGCTTTAAATCAGTTTCATAATATTTAAAAATATCTAAATCATTTCAATCTAAATCAGTATCTTGAATTTGGTTCTTAATAATTTTTTTGATAGATTTATTAACTTTTTTATAGCTAACAAAATTTTTTAACCAAACATTTCTTGTGTGTACTAAAAGCGTTTTAATACTTCCATAATAAGAATCACAAATTGCTCATTTAATATTATATTTTGAAAATTCTTCATTGTATTTTACAATGCCATATTGCATTGTAAAACCACCCATACTCATTCCTACTAAACCAATTGATTCAGGTTTGTGATTTTCATATAATCATTTCATGGCTGCTCTAAAGTCTTTAACTTCACTAGCTCCCATAGTAACAAAATCAGTACTTTGAGAGTCACCATGGTTTCTAAAATCAAAAACCATAATATTGTAGCCTAATTCAATAAACGGTCTAGCTTCAAATAAACCTCAATATTTATGTCCTGCAAATCAATGTAATGATACAACTCATTTTTTAGAATTTGGATTAGTAATATATTTTAATCCTGAAATAATTACACCATCTTCTGTTTCAAAATTAAAAGGAATTAAATTATCTGTTGCTTTTAACTGTAATTGCGGTGTTTTATAAAATTTACGCATAATTTTATTCATGCGTCTTAATTCTGGATAATAGTATTTATTTTTATTTGTTTGACCCATTGTTGTCTCTAAAAGTTTATAAAAAAGTTTAAATCGTAAATTAACTCTTTTAAATATTCTAGTTCCCAATTTTGATCTGGTCTTTTTATGATTCTTTATATTTACTTTGGACATATATTAATCTCCTTATTTTTTTTCGCTATTTAAATAGTGGTAAATTAATAAATCATTAAAGTAATGGAAAGGTAATGATTTTGAAATTAAAACATTATCATCATTTATTTCAACACCATCAACAATTAATGTATGAATTAAACTTGCATTTAATTCAACTTCTTTTGATGGCACTTTACCTGAAATAAAAATTGATTTACCTTTTTGTTTTTTAATTGCTTCAATAACTTTTGCTAAATGAGTAGATGTTCCATATTTTGTTAAAAATATATACAAGTCATTTGTTTGAGTATTCTTGATTCTATTGTTAATTGAATCTCAATCAGAATCTAACAATGTTACATTTATTCCTTGATTGTAAAAAAAGTTTGAAAGATCCATTGCTGGTCCTCTTAATACTGCTTCTCAATAACAAACAACTATTCTTGGAGATGAATCAATAAGCTTGATTGTTTTAACCAAATTGGCTTTTTTAATTAAAGTATAATTTTGCTTAATTAAATTAATATATCCGTTTGCTACGTTTTCATCATTTTTTGCAATATTTAATTCTGCATGTTCAACATCATTTGCCAAACAAATCATAAAGTCTCTATATCCATCGATGTTCATTTTTTTCAATAAATTATAAATTGCACTAAAACCTGTTTTTGCACGTCTTGCTAATTCATCAATTTTGATATTTTCTTCTACTATTTGTTTTGAGTTATTTTTAATATAATCAACAATTATTAACTCACGTGTAGTTAAATTGTTTTCTTCGATTGTTGATAATTTTGCTAAAAAAGATCTCATGTTTCCTCCGATTTGTAATTTGTGCTTTTGCATAAATATTTATTATATTTTATCATTTTTTGGAAATTAATTACTACTTTTTATTTTTTCATATGCTAATTTGGCTATCATAGCTGCATTATCAGTACAGTATTCCATTTTAGGCACAAAGGTATTTGAAATATTATATTTTTTTCCTAGACTTAATATTATATTTCTTATTTCACTATTCGCACTAACACCACCAGCAACTGTAAGTGTTTTTGGTTGAAATTCAGTGATTGCTTTTTCAAGTTTTTTTTCAATTATTTTTGTTGCTGTATATTGAAAACTTGCTGCAATATCTACAATAGGAATGCTTTCATCTTTTTGAGATAAATTATGAATAATGTTGATAACCGCAGTTTTTAAGCCTGAGTATGAAAAATCATAACTTTCATCGTTTTTTGGGATAGGAAATGTGAAAGCATTTTTGTTTCCTTCCTGAGCCAATTTATCAATTTTTGGACCACCTGGATAACCTAATCCCATTACTCTTGCAACTTTGTCATAACATTCACCAATTGCATCATCTAAAGTTGAACCAATGACTTTAAATTCATTTGGTGAATTAATGATTTCAATTTGAGTGTGCCCACCACTAACAACCATTGCTAATACAGGATAAATGAACTCATTTTCAATTGATGCTCCATAAATGTGTCCTTCAATATGATGTAAAGGCATCAATGGTTTATCAATGTAATTTGCAATTGTTTCAGCAACTAATTTTCCAATAATTAATGAACCTATTAAACCTGGTTTTTCAGTATATGCTACATGATCTATTTCTTCAATTTTAGTATTTGAAGATTCTAGTGCAGCTTTGATTACTCAAGATATATTTTCTAAATGTAATCTTGCAGCTAGTTCAGGAACAACACCCCCAAAATTAACGTGTTGATCTATTTGTGAAGAAATAATATTTGTTAATATTTTTCCATCATCAATTATTGAAATTGAAAACTCATCACAACTTGATTCAATAGCTAATATTTTCATATTTTCTCCTTTTTTATAATGAACTTATAAATTCTTCATACATTTTTGATATGTTATATCCAAATTTTTGTGCATCTTGCGTATGTAAATAATCTATTTTAAAAATATTATTATTTTTAAAAATTATAGTTAAATCAGCTGTATCACCAAGAACTTTTAGTTTTACATCATCAATTTGTTCTAATCCATATTGTTTTATTTGACTTGCTGTTTGGATGAACTTGCTTATTGTAAATAGTCTTTTGTTAGTTAGCAAAACCATATGCGCAAAAGCATTAATTTCACCAACAATAATATCTATTACATATTCATCAGATAAAAAATACTTTTCAACTTCATGAAACTCTTTTTTATCTAACAATTCATACTTATCAAAATTGTAAATTTCTAATTTACTTAAATAATTTTTATTGTTCATAAATAGATTATAGCAAATAAAAAAACCACATTATAAAGTGGTCTATACATTATCAATTATTATTTGATTTGCATCTTCAACAATTTGCATTGCTTCATCTAAATTATTAATTAGAGCTCCAGCAGCCATTTTATGACCACCTCCGCCTCACTTAATAGCTAGTTCATTAACTGGAATACCATTTGAGCGGAATTCAACTCTTCATTTACCATCTTCTCTAATTGAAAAAGTCATTCAGATATCAATTTCTTCTAAGTCCTTTAATAAGTTTGAAAACTTACCATTTTCATCATAACTTAAATTATATTTTTTCATCAAATTTTCGTCTAAAATAATATATCCAACTTTGTGCTCAGTTACTTTAGCTGATGCAATTAATTCTGATTGTAAAGCTAAAGCTGAAAATGAGCGTTTATACATTGTTTTATACATTTCAAAAACATTAAAACCTGTTTCAATTAATTTTGCGCATACTTCAAAAGTTCTTGGTGTAATTCCACCAAATAAGAATCTTCCACTATCTGTACAGATTCCATGATAGATGACTCTAGCAGCAACTGGAGTAATTTCTCAGTTACTATTAATTGCTAAATCTCCAACCATTTCACTAGCACTTGTATAATTAACATCAACTCATGATAAATCTCCATATGGAGTTGCATCTGGATGGTGATCAATTTTTAAAAAGAAAGCACCTTTATCATAGTTTTGATTATCAATTCTTTCAACATTACCACAATCAGTCACAATTACTAATGCATCTTTAAAGATTGCTTCGTCTGTAAAAGTATCAGGTGCTCCTACATGTTTTAAGTATGCTATTTCTTCACCATAAGCATAAACTTCTTTATGCGGATAATTTGTTTTGATTAATTCTTTTAATCCTAATTGTGAGCCATAAGCATCTCCATCTGGAACAATGTGTCTTAAAATGATTATTTTGTCATATTTTTCAATAACTTCTTTTATTTGTTTATAAATTGTCATAAATCTCCTTATATTATTAATATTTTACCAACTATTTGATACAACATTTTATTTTACAATAAAAAAAGTAATCCCTTATGGAATTACTAATTTTTATTAAATCTAAGCGACTAATTATTTAGCTGCTTTTGTAGTAGATTTTGTAGATTTTTTTGCTTTTGCATTTTTTAATGCATCTGCTTCAACTACTTTACGTAATTCTCTAGCCATGTTTGGTGAAATTAAGTTGTTGATTAAGAAACTTGAAATTGATAAGTAAATTCAGAATCCAACTAAAGTAACTCCATTAATTGCTGCGAAAATGCTTTGTAAGCTATGTCCATCTGGTCCATATAAAGCCATAAAGTTTGAAACAGTAGCAATAGTTCATGCGATCATTGGTAAAATGATTCCATCAACTAATAATTTTTTAGATAATGTTTTATGTTGTTTGTAGCTATCTACTAATGTAGCAATTACATAGAAAATTAAACTTGTTGATAATACTAAGTAAGCTACTGCTGAGAATCAAACTCAAATTTGAGCTGATGATCCTGGAGCAACGATGTTAACTTTAGATACACCAACAATTCCTGCTGAAATTGTGATGAAAGTTAATACGTATAATGAGTAGAAAATAATAGCTGGTTTAACTAAAATATTTTTGATGTTTTTGTATTGTTCATTTCTGAAGATCATTAATGAATGAGCAATAATAGTTAAAATTACTCAAGAAACGAAGAATGTAGCTGCTACAGTTAATGCTCTAACATCACCTGTTAAGTTAGAAACTAATCCATTGATTAATCCCCCAACAAATGCTGAAATAATAACTGCTGGTATAAACATCGCAACTAAGAAGAAATTAAATTTAAAGATTTCTAAACTATAAATTTTTCACCCTAAATTGTTATCTGCTTTATCTTGTAATGCTTTATGGTAAGCAATTGAGTATTTTGAACCTGTTGCACAGTATTCATATCCACGTTTTAAGTCAAAGAATAATTCATCTCCACGACCATTAATTGAACGTCTTCTTTCTTTTTCATACATTTCTTTGATAGATTCTGTAACAACTCCTGCTGCTTCAGCAAAAACTGTTACATCTCCTTCTTTGATAAGTACTGAACAAATTTCATCCATCATAATGTTTAAGAATTCTGGTTTGAATGCCAATCCTGAATATGCTGCATAATCAGCTTTAACTGCTTCAAAGTTTCCTTCTGCTAATTTAGCTTGTAATGCTTCTGTAAATGAAATTGTTTTTTGGTAGTTGTATAAAACATTTGATTGACGGTTTTTCATGTATGATTTCATTCCAATAACTGTTCCAAATAATAATTGTTTTGTTAATGGTACGAACATTGCAAATACTCCCCCAACTAAAATCATTTTGAATGGATCCAATAATGTTTTTAGTAATGAGTTGGCTGCCATAAATCCTGATAATACATATTTTTCATTTGTCAATGCTGTTAACTTTTGAATAAATTCAACATTACCTAGTGCTGATGGAGAAATCACATCTAACATTTTTGAAGGTGGTGTTACAGCATTTCCTTGTGCTGAAATGAAATCTGCAAATCCATTAACTTTCATTCATCCAACTAAAGAAATTGAATCTGTAAAACCTAATTTATTATTTGCAATGTAATCAAGAATTTCGGTTACTTTTGTATTTCAAACTGATGAACCTAATTGAGCTGCATCAATGTTATAAATAGCAACTGAATCAATTCAAGCTGAGTAACCAAAGTAAATAACTGCAACAACTAGTAATAAAATAACTAATCTAACTGTTTTTCTCATTTTCTATATTCCTTTCTTTTAACTAAAATATTATAACAAAAAAAATCAGTGTCAATACTGATTTTATGTTTTTTTGTACCCTTATTTAATTACAATGTTAACAATTCTATCAACAACAGCAATCTCTTTAATAATTTCTTTATCCTTAATATAGCTAATAATATTCTCATGTTTCTTAGCTAATTCTAATAATTTATCTTTAATAGTTCCTTTTTCTACTTCAATAGTAGCTCTTAATTTACCATTAATTTGTAAAGCAATAACAACTGTATTTGACACTAATTTACTTGGATCAAATACTGGTCAAACTTGTTTTGTGATTGAAGGAGCATGTCCTAGTTTTTCTCATAACTCTTCTCCAATGAATGGAGCATAGATACTTAACATTTTTACAAACCCTTCAATGTATGGACGATAAACTGGTCCTTCATGTTTATAAACTGCATTAACAAAAATCATTAATTGTGATATTGCTGTATTAAATTTCAATGCTTCAATCATTTCGCTTACATTTTTAACTACATCATTATAAACAAAGTCTAGTTTAGCATCATTGACATCAGTTAATTCAATTGATACAACCATTCTATAAGCTCTATGAATTCATTTTAAAGCTGAATCTAATCCATCTTCGCTTCAAGGTAAAGATGCATCTAATGGTCCCATAAACATTTCATATAATCTCAAACTATCTGCACCATGTGTTGAAACTATATCATCAGGGTTAATTACATTTCCTCATGACTTAGACATTTTTCTACCATCTGGTCCTAAAATCATTCCTTGATTAAATAATTGCTTAAATGGTTCTTTGACTGAAGTAATTCCTAAATCAAATAATACATAGTTTCAAAACCTTGCATATAGTAAATGACCAACAGCATGTTCTTGTCCACCAACATATAAATCAACTGGCATTCATTTTTCAAAACGTTTTTTAGCTTCTTCACTATCAATATTAATAAATTCATTTTCTCCATCAGCTAAAATGTAAGCTAAATAGTATCAACTTGAACCTGCTGATTGAGGCATTGTGTTTGTTTCTCTTCTGTATTTAACTCCATTGATTTCAACATTAACTCATTTTTCTACATTGGCTAATGGAGATTCTCCAGTACCGCTTGGTTTAATGTTTGTTATTCTTGGAAGTTTTACTGGTAGATCTTCAATTAAAGTAATTTCTTGATTTGGCCCATATAAGACTGGGAATGGCTCACCATAAAACCTTTGACGAGAGAACAATCAATCTCTTAATTTATAGTTTGTTTGTTCTCTTCCTCAACCTTGTTCAACAGCAATTTTTGTCATTGCTTGAATAGCTTGTTTTTTATTCATTCCGTTTAGAATATCTGAATTGATGATGTTTCCTTCTCCAACAAAAGCTTTTTCATTAGTTTTACTTTCAATTACAAATTTTTTATCTAAATTAAATTTAGTTGCAAAGTCTCAATCTCTTTTATCATGGGCAGGCACAGCCATAACAGCACCAGTACCATAATTAGCTAAGACATAATCACTAACCCAAACTTGAACTAACTCACCCGTATGTGGGTTAGTTGCATAGCTTCCTGTGAATACTCCAGTTTTTGGTTTTGACTCATCTTTACGATCAATTTCTGATTTGTTTTTTGCTAATTCAATATAAGCCTGTACATCATTTAAATGTTCAGTTATTGTGATGTTTAATACTTGTTCATGTTCTGGAGCTAAAACAATATAACTAACTCCATAGATAGTATCAATTCTAGTTGTAAAGACTGGAACTTTAATATTATTAACTAAAAAGTCTAATTCAACTCCAGTTGATTTACCAATTCAGTTTCTTTGTAAGTCCTTGATTGAACTATTTCATTCTAATTCCTCTAATCCCTCTAATAAACGATCAGCATATTCTGTAATCTTTAAAACTCATTGACGCATCTTACGTTTAGTCACTGGGTGCTCTCCACGTTCACTAACCATCAATCCATCTTTTTCAATGATTTCATCATTAGCTAATACTGTTCCTAATTCTTGACATCAGTTAACTTCAACGTCACGGTTTTCTGCTAAACCCTTTTTATATAGTTGATTAAATATTCATTGTGTTATTTTGTAATAGTTAGGATTAGCTGTTGATATTTCTTTATCAAAATCATAACTAAATCCCATCATTTTTAATTGGCGTTTAAATGTTTTAATATTTTCTAAAGTGAAATCGATTGGATCATTACCTGTTTTTAATGCATATTGTTCTGCTGGTAGTCCAAATGCATCTCAACCCATTGGGTGTAAAACATCATATCCATTCATTCTTTTATAACGAGAGAAAACATCAGTTGCAGTATATCCCTTAACATGACCAACATGAATACCAGCTCCACTTGGGTATGGGAACATATCTAATACATAAGATTTTTTATCAGATGTATTAGTTGTTTTATTTGTATTATTTTCTTCTCAATATTTTTTTCATTTTTTCTCAATCGCTTTATGTGAAAATTCCATTTTAAACTCCTTGTAAATATAAACTATTATTAATTTTACTATTTTTAAAAAATAAAAAAAGTAATAATCAAATGATTATTACTTGTGATATCTAATGGTCGGAATAATTGGACTTGAACCAACGACCTCTCCGTTATCAGCGGAGTGCTCTAACCAGCTGAGCTATATTCCGAAAACAAAAATATTGTATTATTTTTACAATATTAAGTCAATAGAAAAATGAATAAAAAATAAAAAAGACAGCATAAGCCATCTTTTGAATATATATTGCTGAAAATATATGTTTAACGTTTTGAGTATTGAGGTGCTCTACGTGCTCCACGAAGACCGTATTTTTTACGTTCTTTAATACGTGCATCACGTGTTAGTAACCCAACAGCTCTTAACCCTTTACGGTAATCTTCACTAGCTACTAATAATGCTCTAGCAATCCCTAAACGAGTTGCTCCAGCTTGACCAGTAAACCCTCCACCTTTAACTGTAACAGTGATATCAAAATCTTTTTCTGTTCCAGTTGCTACAAGTGGTTGTTCTAAGTCTTGAACTAATGTTGGATATGGGAAGAATTCTAATGCAGGAACACCATTAACAATGATGTTTCCTTTTCCAGGAGTTAAGATAACTTGAGCTACAGAAGTTTTTCTTCTTCCAGTTCCTCTATAAATAACTTTTTCTGCCATTATTTGTTATCTCCTTTTTTTACGAATGTTAAAACTTCTGGTTTTTGAGCTGCGTAAGGGTGGTTTTCACCAACAAATACGTGTAATGCTCTAAATTGATTTCTTCCTTGTACATTTTTTGGTAACATCAAACGAATTGAACGTTCTAAAATTTTAGTTGCGTCTAATTCTCTTTGAACTGCTACAGTTCTTCTTCTTAGTCCACCTGGGTGCATTGAGTGGTGGTAGTATGTTTTATCTGATTCTTTTTTACCAGTAAATAATACTTGCTCAGCGTTAATGATGATAACGTGATCACCATTGTTCATGTGAGGTGTGAAGTCAACTTTATGTTTACCTCTTAAGATTCTAGCTACTTCTGTAGATAATCTCCCCACATTTTGTCCTGCTGCATCAACGATATATCAATTCTTTTTGATATCTTTTGCAGCAATTAATGTTGTTTGTTTCATGTGCTTTTTCTCCTCTTATTTGACTTGTCCGGGGTCTTATAAATGTAGTAAGCAAAATTATTATAATACATTTGCTTTAAAATTTAAATTCCTAAATGAAATTTTTTATATATAAAGGTAAAATTTTTTCAATTTCATTAACTAAAGTAAACTTATTTTCTAATAAGTTAAATGTTTCAATATAATCTAACGATTCATTGTCTTGTTTAATTATAAAGCTTTTATAAGTGTTTTTAATCTCTTCTAATTCTTCTAAATTAACTACTGTTTCTTTTATCAAAGCATTTTGCTTTTCATATACACCAATATAATATTTATTACCTCTGGCATCAAGAATAGAAATAGCTTTATCATTTGATGCTTGAAATGCTAAAGAATTTATTAAATATACCTTTATTTGATTATTTAATGTTTTTAATGTCTTAACTATTGTTAAACCAACTCTTACTCCAGTATAACTTCCTGGGCCATTAGTTAAATAAAATTCTTTAATGTCTTTAATTTTTAAGTTATTTTTGCTTAATAACATAGTGATAGTAGATAAGGCTATATCACTAACTTTTTTAGTATCGTGCATTATTAAACTATCAATTACTTTTTCTTGATCTTTCAAAATTAAAATTAATTTTCAATTACATGTATCTATAAATAATTTCATGTTAATAATTTCTTTCTATTTTAATTTCTCTAGTGTTTGCATCAATTACTGATATTTCAATTTTGATATTCTTAAATTGCTCAAAGTCATAATTTAAATTTTTTCATCATTCAATGATATTAATGTTATTATCAAACTCTTCTAAAAACATTTCAATATCAGAATTTTTATCTAGTCTATAAGCATCCATATGATTAATTATTTTATTTTCATTATTTTCATACTGATTTAGTATATTAAAGGTTGGTGATGTAACGTTTTGATCAACACCTAATGATTTAATTATTTGCTTAGTAAAAGTAGTTTTACCAGCACCAAGATCACCTGTTAGTAGTAAATAAATTTCAGTATTAACTAATTTTATTTCATTAGCAATTTTAATGGCTAGTTCTTTTGTTTCAATAATACTTTTGATAATCATTAAAATCACCTCTTTCATTATTTGATTATATAAAAAAATACCTATTAAAGGTATTTATAATCATTCTTTAAATTTTTTAATGTATAGTTTTTTTACTAACTGAGCAAGAAGTATATAACATCCAACAAATCCCAATGCTACAAATATGAATGATCAATGTGGTGTTGCCATTTGAACCAACTGGTTAACTGGTGTAAATGGTATTAATATAGCTGCTAAACAAATTATTATAGTTGCTATTAACATTGATAATGAACATTTTGATTGAATGAATGGTGTTTTTTCAGTTCTATAAACTTGCATAACTGCAGTTTGAGTCATTAATCCAACAACAAATCATGATGCATGAAATTGCATTGCGTCTGTGCTTCCTTTAGGAACACTTCCTTGGAATGGGACTAAATTGTACACAAATATTAAAACTAAGAATGTTGATATATCAAATATAGAACTAATAGGACCATTTATAACAGCAAATCATATTATATTTTTTGTTGTGAACGGTCTTGGTTTTTGCAAGAACTCTTCATCTACATTATCAAATACTAATGCAAACATAACAAAGTCGTATAAAAGGTTTTGTAATAATAAATGTAATGCTAACATAGGTTCTTCTTTTGTTAAGAATAATGCAACAATAACAGATATAACATTACCAAAGTTTGAAGCAACAGTTACTTTAATATATTTAAGCATATTAGCTAAACTTTTACGTCCTTCAACAACAGCATTTTCAATTGCCATTAAAGACTCACCTGTTAAAATCATGTCAGCTGCGTCTTGAGCAATATTTGATGCTTCACTAAATGAAATTGCTACATCAGATTCTCTAAGAACTGGTGCATCATTAATTCCATCTCCCATGAAACCAACAGCATGTCCTTGTGCTTGTAAAGCAGCAATAATTGTTGACTTATGAATTGGAGATAATTTAACAAAAACGTTAGCTTCAACTACTGCTTTATTTAATTGCCTTTCATCCATTGCTTCAATTTCCGCACCTGAAAATAATTTTGTGATTTCAAAATCTACATTTTTACAAATTGCTCTTGTGATTATTTCATTATCACCAGTAAGCACTTTTGTTGATATGCCTTTAGATGCTAAATTTTTAATTAACTTTTTAGAAGTCTTTTTAGGTCTATCAAAGAAAGTACCAAATCCATAGAAAATTAGTTCTTCTTCAACATCTTCATCTTGTAAAATATTGTGTGCTATACCAATTACACGATAACCCTCTAAATTTAATTCATGCGTTTTATTTAATATAATCTTCTTTTGTTTTGCATCTAGTTTTTCAATTTTTCCATTGATAGAAATTCTATTACATACTTTTAAAACTTCTTCAACTGCACCTTTTGTAAAAATTTCTTTATCTTTTTTGCTTGTTAATATAACTGATAAAATTTTTCTTTCAAAATCAAATGGAATTTCTCATTCCTTTGTGTAATCTTCCACATCTGGTTTCTTAATTTTTGATGATAAAACAGCACTATCAATTGGATTTTGAAATCCTGATTGAAAATAACTATTTAAGTATAAAACATTTTCTAAGAATTCTGATTTTTCACCGTTAACCCCAGTTACTTTATTTAAACTAATTTCTCCACTTGTAATAGTTCCTGTTTTATCAGTACATAATATATCAATTGCTCCAATGTTTTGTACTGAGTTTAAATTTTTAACAATTATTTCGCCATTTTTTTCAATTTGTTTATAACCTCTTGTTAAGTTTGAAGTTACAATGATTGGCAACATTTCTGGTGTTATACCTACAGCAATTGCTATCGTAAACATTGCGCCTTTTACTAAATCTCCTTGTTGTAAACCAGAGATTAATAAAACAGCAGGTATTACAGCAATCATAAATGCAATTAAATATAATGTAATTCTTTTAATTCCTTTTTCAAAAGAAGAACTCTTTCTTTTTTCTTTAACTTTATTATCAATTAAAGAAAAATAAGTCTTTTGTCCAGTTGCAACAACAATTGCCAAACCACTTCCTGACATAACTTCAGTTCCCATGTAACCTATATTTTGATAGCTTAAATGTGATTCAAATTCTATATCATTAGAATCTTTTTTTTGTACGGGGAAACTTTCACCTGTTAAAGATGACTGGTTAACGTATAAATTATTTGATCATAGAATCCTTACATCTGCAGGAATAATATCTCCATTCACTAAATAAATAATGTCTCCTGGCACTAATTCATCATTTTCAATAGATTCAGCTTCTTTAATCATTCTAATTGAATTAGCATTATCTATTGATTTGTAATTATATGCAATATTTCTAATAACTTTAGATGTCTTCTTATTTTCTGTTATCATTTTTTTAATAACTAAATGAGATCTAACTTCTTGAATGAATGCCATTGTTCCACTAGCTAGTATCATAATTAGCACAATAACAGCAGCCACTAATGAAAAAGTATTAGGCTCATCAATATATTCATAAAAGTTAAATGCGTCAATCACCATTAATATAATGTTAAATGGTGAAAAAAATGACTTAACAAAAACTAAAAATATATTAAATCTTGCTGGTTTTAATTCTTTTCCACCAAATTTTTCTCTATTTATTTCAACTTGTTCGTCGTTTAAACCAAAACTATTTACTTCAAATTGTTTTAGTAATTTATTATTATCAGAGTCTACATAATTGATTAATTCAATTTTTGTATTATTGTTTAATTTCTTTAGTCTTTTCATAAATTTTCCTTTTCTATGAATGCCTAAATACTAAAATTTTAACGATTAAAAATTAGTGATTTAAAAGCACTCTCAATAAAATTTAATCCATTAAATAAACTCTGGGATGGAATACTCATAAAATCACCTCTTTCATTTCTTATAAGATTATAGCATAAAAACTAAAATGCTTAAAAATGTTTAATTTTTCTATTCGCATATTAAAAACTATTCAAAGAAAATCATTTTCTATTTGAATAGTTAAATTATTATTTGTTACTTAAGATTTTCAAAAGCTCAGTAATATGCTCCTCAAATACCTGCATCATTACCTAGTTTTGCAATTTCAATTTCCATATCTTCATAAAAAGACTTTAAAGTATACTTTTTAAGATTATCAAAAATTATTTTGGTGATTTTTTCACCAAGATTTGAGGGCCCACCACCAATAATTATTTTGTCAACATCTAAAACTGTTTGTAAATATCCAACAGCTTTTGATAAAGGAAGTAAGCATTCTTTAAAAATATTCATAATAACTGGATCATCATTATTAAATAGTTCAACAATATCAATTATTTTTATTGTTTTAAATTCTTTTCCAAATTTTGATTCAATGTAGTTTTTGTTGTCTGTTTTATTTAATTCACGTTCTATACCAGTTGCACTACTTCTAGCCTCTAAACAACCATAAACACCACATGAACAAAGCAATTCTTCATCAGCAAAACAACCACCATGTCCGCCTTCACTAGCATAACCTTTTTTGGTTCCTTCTCATAATTGTTTATTCAAAATTAAACCATGCCCTACTCCAGTACCCAAAGTAAAAAGCATCATTGACTCAGGAATACCTTTTTGTCCTTTTTTTCATTCACCATATGTTGCTGCATTAGCATCATTTAAAATAAAAATTTTATCAAAACTAAATATTTTTTTAGCTTCATTTAAAAGTGGATAATTTCATCAGTTTAAATTGCCTGCAAAAACAATAGTTTCATTTTTCTTATCATACGCGCCAGGCACTGAAAAAGAAATTGCTTCAATGTTGATTCAGTTATAATTATTTTCTTTAAAATAAATATCTATCATTTTTTTTAGATTTTCAATTATTTCAAATTTTGGTGTTTCAATAAAAAATTTACACTTAATTTCAAAATTATCTATTAAAGCACATTTAGCTGAATTTCCACCCAAATCAATATTTAATATCATTTTATTTCTCCTATACTTTTTTATAATATATGTCTTGTGCTTAAATATATTTTTCTGTATGTATAAATACCATACATAAAGGCAAAAATATTTAATGTTAAGAGCTCAAGCACTATTAGAATAAACATTATCTTCATTGAACTTTCGTTTGAGTAGCTACCATATATATCAATTTTAGATATAGCATATCAGCAATAAACTATACTTATTACTGTTTGAATAAATACTACACAAGCCAATATTCATCAAAAGGGAAAAGGTTTAGCGACGCCAATATAAATACAACTAATTATAAAAAGTAGAGTGGAAACAATAAAAACCGCAATGCTTGAGTTAAGAGAAAATTTTGCTTTTTCACGGTCATTGTATCTCATAGTTTTTATTTCCTTTCAACAGCTACTACTTGGTAAGGTTTTAAAGAATTAAAATCAAATTCATTATAATTGTTTAAAATTATTTTCCAATTGTTACAATCTAACTTTAATTTTATCAATTTATTTTCAGTTGTTCAGTTTGTTAATATAATTATTTCCTTATCTTTAAATGTTCTAGAATATGCATAATCTTGATTTTCAAAAAAGTTTATTTTTCCTTCATTAAAAACTTCATTATTTAATCTTAAACTTATAATTTTTTTATAAAAACTTAAAATTGATTTTTTATCGTTTAATTGTTGCTGAACATTAATTTTTTTATAGTTTTGATTAACAAATAAACTAATATTTTGCTTTTCTGAAAAACCTGCATTTAATTCGTCACTTCATTGCATTACACTTCTTGCATTATCTCTTGATTTTATTCTTAAAATATCTAAAACTTCTTTTTTCGATTTTGTTTTTAACAAATCATTAGCATTGCCGATTGATTCAACATCTTTGAATTCACTAATCTTATTAAATTTTAAATTTGTCATTCCTATTTCTTCACCTTGATAAATGAATGGAACTCCACGCATTAAAGATGTGAAAGCAAAAATAGAAGTTGCACTTTCATATCAGTATTTATCAGTGTTTCCAAATCTAGAAACAGCTCTAGGTTGATCATGATTATTCATAAATAATGCTAAAGTTGAGTTTTGAGATTGATAATATTCTTGTCATTCCTTTTGCAATTTTCAAAATAAACTTAAATCAGGTTTTACATTTGTTCATTTATCATTATTTTCATAATCAACTTTTAAATGTAAAAAAGTAAAAACTGAATCAAGTTCATTATTTTCTAACTTTGCATACTTTGCTGATTTTTCTTTTGTTGTTGATGACACTTCACCTACAGTAAATATTTGCTTGTCTTTGCCAAAAACTCTATTGTTCATTAAATTAAAATATTCTTCAACTTTACTTCCATCTGTGTAAAATCTTCTTCCATCTCCTATTTGATCGTTTTCAAATAAACTAGGTTTGCTATAAAGATTACACACATCAAGTCTAAAACCACTTATACCTTTATTTTTTCAAAAATTTAATATACTAATGAGTTCTTCTCTAACTTCTGGATTTTCCCAATTTAAATCTGGCTGTTCTTTTGTAAATAAATGTAAATAATATTTATTTAAACTAGGAACATACTCTCAACTTAGACCTCCCATTTTGCTTTTTCAATTTGTTGGTTCTTTTCCATCGATAGGATCTTTAAAAATATAATAATTCATATATTTTTGATCTCCAGCTAATGCTTTTTGAAACCACTCATGTTTATTAGATGTATGATTAAATACTATATCTAATATAATTGTTAAGTTTCTTTTTTTTGCTTCTAATATAAGCAATTCTACATCTTCGATACTACCAAAATTTTCGTTAATTTTGCAATAATCAGAAACATCATACCCACTATCTTTAAATGGTGATTTTGTAAAAGGAGATATTCATATTCTAGTTATACCTAAATTTTTTAAATAATCTAACTTGTTTATTATACCTTTGATATTTCCTTTACCTTTTTTCTGCCCATCAGAAAAAGTTAAAGGAAATATCTGATAAATTACTTCATTTCTCATTTTTTCCCTTTTTCTATTTAATTTTATTTTATGCTAAAACGTAATTATTTTTAATAGCATATTCAATTGATTGAATGATTGCCTTAAATTTTTCTTGATTATCAGCAGTTACAAAATCAGGCAGTTTAAATTGTGGTCAATCATAAACATTTTCTGGTAATGTAACTCCCAAGTTATGAAAGTAGGTTCTTTGCTCTTCAACTCATTTTGAGCTAAAGTAAAATTCTTTTGTAGAAACACTGTAAGCAATAATCATACCTATACCCGCTATTATAAATGCAACAGTAACTCCTAATAAAATATATCTATATGTTTTTATTTTCTTACTACAAGAACCTTCCTCTTTTTTATTTCCTAATATTGCAAATATCAAAATAGCAATTGAGGGAATAACTACTAAGAAACAAAAACCTATTGCAGCCATTGGGTTTGTTTTTTGAAGTATCCCAGGTAAATCTGTTTTCGCTAGTAAATTCATATTTTAACTTCCTTTCTTATTTCTAAATGTTGAATATTTTTTATTTCAATAATTCTGCTGCTTTTACTTCAATATTAAATTTTTCAAAATATTTAACTTTTGAAAATAACATTGTTAATCCAATAGCTGTTCCTGCTGTTATCAACATAGAAATCATAAATCATGTATAACCTGTACCAATTCAAGTATTTACACCTTCAATTTTTGATTCAACTTGAACATTCAATATTCCTAATCAAGCACCGTTACCTGAGTTTTCAGCACTCACACCAGAAATAACAGCCAATTCTAATCCTATTCCAGTAGCTATTGACGCTGCTACAAAAGGATACATGTGTTTTAAGTTAACACCATACATTGCAGGTTCAGTAACCCCTAAATAAGCTGAAACAACTGATGGAATTCCCACATCCTTTGCTCTAGGATCTTTTTTGTTAACTAAAATTCATCCAATAACTGCACTTCCTTGTGCAATTGCTTGAGCACATGTACCAATAAATAAGAAGTTTCCTCCGTTTTGAATTGTATCTTGCACAAAAACTGCATTAAATAAGTGATGCACACCTGTCAATACAATTGGTGCATAAACAATACCAATTATAAATCCAAAGAAATATTTAGCAACATTGTTTGTAAATGCTCATGAAATTGCAAAACTTATAACAGATGCAACTATAAATCCAGCAGGACCTATAATAAACATTGCTAACACAAAAGTAGGTAATATTGTAACTAAAGGTACAATTATTTGACTAATAACTGCTGGTGATGTTCTTTTAATTCATTTATTAATATAAGCACCTGTAATACCAATTGCAAATGCTGGAATAACTTGCGCTGTATATTGAATTTTTCAAGGATACTTCATAAATCCTCAATTAAATGCACCATCATCCATACCTGCCATAATTTGTCATATTCATTTAAAGCCACCATCTTGTGAAGCTTCTCCAGAAACTTCATAAACATTCATTAATGGTGGAACTAACAAGCATAGTCCAACAACAATCCCTAAAACTTGATCAGCTTCCATTTTTCTAAATATGCTTCAACATAAGTGAACAGGTAATCATCAGAAACAAACTTGTGCTGGAACTCATAAAAAATCATCTAGCCCCTGTCAAAATTGGTTTTGTTGAACAATAACAAAACCATTAAAGTCTGCTTCTAAAATATTTCTAAATCCTAAAATAATTCCACCTGCTACTAAAACTGGAATAATTGGTATAAATACTTCTCCTAAAAAGTTAAGAGATTTTAGAAATCATCCACCATTATTTTCATTTGCAATTGCTTTTGCTTTTTCTTTCGTTACAGCTTGAACACCTGAAACGCTTACAAACTCTTTAAAGTATTTATCGACTTCTGTTCCTATAATAATTTGATATTGACCAGAAGACTTAAAAGTCCCTTTAACGCTGGGCATTGTTTCAACTTTTTGTTTATTAATTAAATTTTCATCTTTAATAACAAGTCTTAGTCTTGTTAAACAGTGCGTAGCTGAAATTATATTTTCAGAACCACCTAAGTATAAAACAAGTTCATTTGATCATGTTTTTAAATCAATTTTTACTTGCGGTATTTTTTCTTTTTTACCCATAATATTTGCCTTTCTATTGGAAACATTTCCAACATTAATATTATATATAAAAAAATAAACTATTAAATAATTTTAAAGAAATTTTCCATTTTCTTGTCTTTATTTAATAATTTATTCCCAATTTTATAACCAATTAAAAAGTAATCAATAAAAATATTTATATCAGAATTCGTTAAATACTGGCTTTTCCCCATTCTTCCAATATCTGTTGTTACAAATTTATTCCTTATTTTGTTTTCCATTAAGTGCCCATAAACATACATTGATATTGTGTGTGTAGCACTAACTATAATTTTTGGATTATGCTCTATTACTTTTTCTATGATGCTTTGTACATGTTCAAATGAATTTTGTTTTAATAAATAATTTTTAACTGTGTTATTTTGAATAGCATTTGTAAATGACTCAGATCTGTATTTACCAGTTGTAATATCTTGTTTGTTTAAACCTATAAAAGCTATTTTTTCATTTTTATAACTCTTATCTATTTTTATTGCAAGATTTTTAAAAATTTCTTTATCATCAATATTAACAGAATTTATTCCTTCAATATTTCTGTTATATACAATCAGTTTAGTAGATTTTATTTCTTGAATTTGCAATATTAAATTAGATGAAGTGTGTTTAGGTAATAACAATACAATTCCATAAGGATTTCTCATTGTAAGATATTTTAAATCTTTTTGATAAATTTCACTATCAGAAGAAGAAAGAAAAATAAAGAAGTTAATATTTTGCTGCGATAATGAACTTTTTACACCGTTAACAATTTCCATATTAGCTGTTTCATCATTATTATAAGGAAGTATTAAATAAACGTCTTTACTAGGCTTTTTAATATTTGATGCTGCAAAGTTAGGAATATAATTAGTTTCAGATAAAACTTTATTTATTTTTGTTTTAGCTACTTCAGAAATATTATAGTTATTAAAGTATCTTGAAACAGTTCCTATGCCAACCTCTGCTTTTTCAGCAATGTCATGATAAGTCATTTTTTGTTTTTTCATATTTTTCCTTTTTTTAATTTTCTATAAATTAATTATATTACTTTTATGAATTAAAAAAAGTGCCTAAAAGCACTCTAAATTATATGAAATTATTTTTTAAAAAACATTGAAGGCTGAGTCATTTCTTTTGGAATTTCTAACCCCATGATATCTAAAATTGTTGGTGCAACTTTAGCAATAGCTGGATCAAATCCACTTAACTCAATTGTTTTATCAGTAACAATAATTGGTACTAAACTAGTTGTGTGTTTTTTATTCGGTCCACCATTTTCATCAATCATAATTTCTGCATTACCATGGTCAGCTGTAATAACCATTACACCATTGTGTTTTAATACAAATTCATCATGAATACGCTTCAATTGTTCATCTAAAACTTTTACTCCTTGAACAGTTGCATCATTGTTTCCTGTATGTCCTACCATATCACAGTTGGCAAAGTTTAAAATAATTAAGTCAAATTCATCTTTTTTAACTTCTTCTAATAATTTATCTGTAATTTCTACAGCTGACATTTCTGGTTTTAAATCATAAGTCGCAACTTTTGGTGAAGAAATTAAATCTATGCTTGCATGCGGTAAAGAAATTTCTTCTGGTTTTGCTAAACCATTTTTAAAGTAATCATTTCCTCCATCAAAAAAGAAAGTAACGTGAGCAATTTTTTCAGTTTCAGCAATTCTTAATTGTTTTAGACCTAAACTAGAAATGTATTCTCCTAAAGTATTAGTTAATGGAGTTGGTGGATATGCTATAAATGGTGATGATACGCTATCTGCATATTTCATTGTTGAAACAAATCTGATTTTGTCTGCAATGAATTCAGCACCTTTAAATGCTTCATCACTTCATGCTGCATAATTTTTGTTTGTTATGATTGATGCCATTTGAATAGCGCGATCAGGACGGAAGTTTGTAAAAATCATTGCGTCATTTGCTTTTAATTCTGAATCAACAACACTTGCATTGTATGCTGGTACAATCATTTCATCATCTAATCCATTTTCGTATGCTGCTTTAATATATTCAATTGGATCAGTAAATTTAGGCTGATCAACTTTTCTTTCAGTCATTGTAATATACGCTTCTGCACTTCTTTCAAATCTTTTATCGCGATCCATTGCAAAATATCTTCCACTAATTGAAGCTATTTCACCAATGTTGTTGTTATCCTTAATAACTTGTAATAATTGTTTAATATATTGTTCTGCTACTTTTGGAGCTGTGTCTCTACCATCAGTAATTAAATCAAATTTAATATTTTTTAAACCAAATTTAACAGCAGCTTTGTACATTGAAATCATGTGGTTCATGTGTGAATGAACTCCACCATCTGAGAATAAACCCATTAAGTGTAGTGAACTATTGTTTTCTTGAACATATTTAAAAGTATTAACCAATACTTCATTTGTTGAAAAACCATCAACTTTTACTTCATGATTTAATTTTGCTAGAGACTCCATGTTGATTCTTCCAGCACCTAAATGAATATGTCCAACTTCTGAATTACCCATTTGTCCTTCTGGTAAACCTACTCATTCACCTGAAGCATGCGCTTTAACTCATGGGTACATATCCATCATTTCTTTTACAAATTTTTGATCAGCATTAGCAACTGCATTACCAGCGCTAGCTTCTTCAATCCCTCAACCATCTAAGATGGCCAAAATAACAGGTTTTTTAGCTTTCATTTATTTCTCCTTATTGCTTTTTAGAATGTACTTGTTAACAAATTCTGCAACTGCACCTTCTGTATTTTCTTTATCTATATATATTTGGGCAACTTCTTTAATTTTTGGTTCTGAGTTTTTTAGAGCTACTCCAATTCCAGCATGTTCAATCATTGGTAAATCATTCATACCATCTCCCATTGCTGCAATATTTTTTAGTGGAATATCAAAGAATTCTGATAATCAATTAATAGCAAATTTTTTATTAATTCCAGCTGCATTAATCTCAGCAATTTTTCCATCATTTGTTGCAATATTTAAATTAAATTCTTTTTCAAATTTATTGTAAAGAGCATAATTACCGTTGAATCCCAAAATTTTAAAAAAGTTAAAATTGAAATTATCTTTAACATCTTCATATATTAGATATTCTCCATCAAAAAATTTTCCTTCTCAGTGACATTCTTCATTAAAAACATCATCAACTTTTCTTGAAAGAATAACTGTATTTAAATCATCAACATATCCTCAGAGAATTGTTTCAGTATTTTTAACTTCTTCAAATAATTTTTTAGCTTGGTCAGATTTAATTGGACTACTTTTTAAAACTTTTTCAGTATTCAAATCATAAATACACCCTGAGTTGCATCCGATTAAAATTGCATTTTCTTCGGCCAAATTATGTGCTTTTAAATTATTTGGTTTTGCTAAAACTGGTCTTCCAGTAACAAAAGCTACTTTAGTACCAGTTTTTATAGCATCTTGTAATGGTTTAATATTAGACTCGATAATATTTCCCATCTTGTGATAAGAAGTACCATCCATATCTAAAACTAAAAGTTTAATTTCATTCATTAATTATTTTTTATAGTTGATTAATGCAATAAAATCGTCAGCTTTTAATGAAGCTCCTCCAACAAGTGCTCCATCAATGTTTGGTTGTGACATTAATTCAGCAATGTTTGATGGATTAACACTTCCACCATATTGAATAGTTATTTGCTGTGCAGTTGTTTCGTCATAAATTTTTGTTAAATTTTTACGAATAGCTTCACACACTTTTTCAGCATCTTCACTTGTTGCAGTTTTTCCTGTTCCAATAGCTCAGATTGGTTCGTAAGCAATAATTGTTTTTAATGCATCTTCTGCACTAATTCCTTTATAAGCTTTTTTAATTTGTGCATTTACAAATGTAACAGTTTTTTTAGCTTCTTTAGTTTCTAAAGTTTCACCACAACAAATAATTGGTGTCATACCTGCAGCTAATAATGCAGTAGCTTTTTTGTTAACTGTTTCATCAGTTTCAGCAAACATTTCTCTTCTTTCTGAGTGACCAATAATAACATATTGTACTCCTACTTCTTGTAACATTGAAATTGAAACTTCTCCAGTGAATGCTCCTTTTTCTGCAAAGTGAACATTTTGTGCAGCAATTTTAACATTTTTTGCTTTTTCAATTCCTGTTGATAATAATGTAAATGGTAATCCTAATCCTGCAACTACATCTGATTTTTTAGCAGCTTTGTCAACTTTTTTTAAGAAAGTAACAAGTTCAGCATTAGTTCCGTTCATTTTTCAATTCCCGAAAATTACTTTTTGTCTCATGATATTTCTCCTCTTGTTTTTTGTACATTTTTAATTATATAACAAATAAGAAAATCAATGAAATAAAAAAGATAACAACATTTAAGTTGTTATCAAATCTTTTAAGCACCTACTCAAGTATTAACTTTAGTTTCTTGAATTGCATTACCATATTTAAATCTTAAAATTGCATATTGAGATCCAAATAACTTATTTTTGATTTTTGGTTCAATAACTCAGTTAAATATACCATCATTAATAGAAACTTCTTCAATAAACACGTTAATTTTTTCTTCTGTGTTGCTTTCTCTATCAGAACTTGTTGCTGACACTATGCTAGAATCTAAGTCTTTTTTGTAATTATGAATTATAAACTTATATCTAAATGTAGCTCCACTAACATATAATTCTAATTTTTTTGTTGGTCAATCACCAATTTTTTCTAAATAAGGTAGCGCCCAAACATTAGCACCTATTTCAACTTTTTGATTTTTATCATCGTCTTGATATAAAGTTATCTTATTTTTTACGTCATCTTTTGCAGTTGTTGAAATTTTAATAATTACGTATTGGCGATTTCCTTCAACACCAACTTGTCCATCAATTTCAACTTTTATGTCTGAATTATCTGTTTCAACACCAAAGTTTTTACCTGATAAATTTTGACCATAAATTTTGTATGAATTATTAGACGGATTTCTCATATCAAAAGTTAAAGATTGATTTTGTTCAAATTCAGCAGGCATATATCATGTACCATTATTAATAAATGATTTTTCTCCTGTAAACCCTATTTTATAAGTTAGCGCAACTTTGTAAGATAAATTTTCTTTTTTAACTCATTCAAAATAAATTTGATCGATACCATTGATTGTTGCTAAATCATTTTGAACTTGATTTTGTAGATCATCCTCTTTTCCTTCTTTTCAATTGTAATTATTTTTAATATTATTTAAAGTTTTATTAATGTGCTCTGATATATTAGTTTCTGATTTTGAAACCAAATTAAATATAGAGACTATTTCTCCATTTAATTTTAAACCAATTTGTACTTTTACATTTTCAGGTAATGCTTTAATAAATTTATAATGGAATATAAATTTTTGTTGATCTTGAGAATCTTGCATTAAACTTGTTTCAATATAAGTTGAAACGGGAAAACTATTTTCATTTCCTTGCAGTTGTGAAGTAATTACAAAAGTATCACCCTTAACTTTATCAAAATCTTTTGTTGATATATCTAAAGTTGTTTCATGGTTTAAGTATCAACCATACTCTGATTCTAATTTAGTTGCTATTTCAGGTTTTGCCAATATTGATGTTGTAAATTCTATTCCGTCATCTTTTTCTTCTTCATCTCAGACCTTAATAACAGCTTGAATATTCTTATTGTCATTAGCCGTTAATACAATTTTTTCATCAGCGTATTTTGCTGTTATTGATGAATTATCTGAACTAACAGATATTTTCTTATTAGCTAAATTTTTACCTTTTAAATCAACTGATATAGTTTGATTTTTTCTCATGTCAATTCATTGATTTTCAATTTTATCAAAAGTTGCAGATTCGTATTTTAATAATGTTCCACTTATTGAAGGTGGTCCAAAAAAATCGTTTGAATAACTGAATTTAATATTATATTTAAACGTCGCTTCATCCTCTCAAGAAAATTCGGCATTTAATATTCCTTCAATTTTTAAATTGGTTTCAACAGCACTTTTTGCAGAAACTGAATTCTTATATTCTTTTATTTCAAAAATGTTTTTAGCTGTTTTAATAGCATCTGAAAGATTTGTCTTAAGTTGAATTACTCCTTCAGCAGTTTCAGGCCCTTGACTTTTATCATCATATTTTATTGAAATAGTATAATTATAAGGCGCTCATTGGTCTCAAACTAAGTTTGTGCTTTTGACCCCTTTAATACTTTCAAAGGTTTCCTTAATTATTTTAGCTGCTAATACTTTTGATTCATATTTTTTATTATCTTTACTTATAGATTGATTTGCAGCATAAATATCTGTGCTTAAATTATTTTTTATATTAATTAATACATCTTTTTTTTCTGGTCCTTGAACATTATTTTTATAAGTTAAATTAACTTCATATTTTAATTGGCTTCTTGCATTTGCTATTTTTGCAACAACAACTTGATCAACACCACTTATTGATTTAAATTTTGATTTAATTGTTTCTTTAGCTTCTTCTTCACTTTTATAATAAGTTGTGCTCAATTCTTCAGCAAGTTTATTTACATTATTTTCATTATCTATTTTAATTATTACATCAAACTCTCCTGATGATGTTTTTGGTCAAACATAACCTTCTTTTAATTTTGCTTTAATGTGAATAGATGAGACTGAATCACTTCCGTAGATACTACCAACTAATGATTCTAAACCTTCAGTAGTTCAATCTGATTTATTCTGTATATCTGTTATTGCATCTTCTTTACTATTAAATGTTCCCTTTTCATTTAAATACTTTTGAATTTCTGCTTTTAATAATACCTGGCTGGTTTCCTTATCAGCTGGTTTTGGATTTGTAGTTCCGCCTTTATTTTTATCACCCTTAAAAGAACAAGACACAGCTGTTGTGCTTGCTCCTCCAACAATACTAACCGCAGCTAGTAAAGTAATTGTCTTTTTCATTTCCCTAACCTCTTTCTTATTTTTTATTAATAAAAAATTAGTTAGTTAAAGGTGGCATATTTCTCAGTTTTGTAATTTTAATATTTTTTGTTTTTAAAATTTTAAAAACTAATTCATTTTTTTTAATTGTATAGGCTAAAAAGTGTTTTATTAAATTAATAAAAACTAATTCATTATTTTTATCACAGTCATCATTTTCATTGTTTGTAGGTTCATATTTTTCAATTCACAAAGTTAAATCAACTTCTCCATTTTCCTCAATTAGTCAATTCTTTTTGAATATATAACTTATTACTATATATAAAATTAAACTTATTAAAATAATACTTATAACCAAAAAAACAATAGTTACAATTTGAATTGGCAAAGGCAAACTTTCTTTAAATTTGTCAATAAATACAAATCGTACAAATTTAATTACTAAAAATGGTAATGTTAAACCTAAAAGTTTAAATATTGATTTTATATTTTCTTTTTTATATAAGACTTTAATATTTTTGTTTTTAATTAAATCTTCATCATTTCTTGAAATAAATCTCAAAGTTTCAGAACTCAATAATACTATCAATATAATTGAAAAAAAATTATTCGCCTTTTCAATAATCATGTTAGTTTCTTGATAATTATTAGTTTTTATAGCTTCAAAAGATAATAGAAAGGCAAACAAAACGTATGCACAAACTATTATGTAACTTGATATATAAACTAATCTTTTAAATTTTGGTGCATGCATTTTGTTAACCTCCATTTTATTTATAAATAATTTTACTCCTTAAAAAATAAAAAAAGCACATATGTGCTTAATTTTTTTTAGTGGTGGTTGTGGACGGAATTGAACCGCCGACACGCAGAGCTTCAATCTGCTGCTCTACCAACTGAGCTACACAACCGATGGCGACCCCAACGGGACTCGAACCCGTGATCTCCTCCGTGACAGGGAGGCGCGATAACCAACTTCGCTATGGGGCCATTAAAATGGTTGCGGGGGCAGGACTTGAACCTACGACCTTCGGGTTATGAGCCCGACGAGCTACCAACTGCTCTACCCCGCGATAAAAAAATGGCGGAAGATGAGGGATTCGAACCCCCGCTCGGGTTTCCCCGACTCTCGGTTTTCAAGACCGATCCCTTCAGCCGGACTTGGGTAATCTTCCATGTAATATTCAAGTTGCAACCATATTATTAACTATTGGTGGACCTTATTGGACTTGAACCAATGACCGTCCGGTTATGAGCCGGATGCTCTAACCAACTGAGCTAAAGGTCCTTTAATTATGGTAGCGGGGGCGAGATTTGAACTCGCGACCTTTCGGGTATGAACCGAACGCTCTAACCAACTGAGCTACCCCGCCGTAAAAAAATGGTGGACCCTATCGGGATCGAACCGACGACCCCCTGCGTGCAAGGCAGGTGCTCTCCCAGCTGAGCTAAGGGCCCACAAAAAAAATATAATGGTCGGGAAGACAGGATTCGAACCTGCGACCCTTCGGTCCCAAACCGAATGCTCTACCAAGCTGAGCCACTTCCCGATACGACATGTTATTACTTTTTCAATAATAACATTAATAATTAAATTGGTGCGCCCGGAGGGACTCGAACCCCCAACCTTTTGATCCGTAGTCAAACGATCTATCCAATTGATCTACGGGCGCATTTGTTATTATTGGTACACCTTAATTTAAGGGACTTTTTTATTATAAATAAGTTTTGTTAAAAAAACAATAGATTTTTTGCAAATTTAATTTTTACAAAAAAAATCATTCGGAGTACCCGAATGATTGAATTTTATTGGAGGCGGCAATCGGATTCGAACCGATGATCAGGGTGTTGCAGACCCATGCCTTAGCCACTTGGCTATGCCGCCATTAAAGGACTATATAAGTATATAAAAAAAATCTTCTTATGTAAATTAATAGTTGAATTTTTAGGTAATTAAAAAATCAGGCTTTTATATAGCCTGACTAATTTTTGATTATTTTTTATCTATTCTTTTAACTATTAAATATCTATACAATGTTGAAAAACCAATATATATTGCTGCTATTACAATAACAAATATAAAGAATCAAGCAATACCTGAAACACCTAATAAACCATCTTTACCAGGTGTTGTAACCTGTAAAAAGAAATAAGGGTAGGCATACATTGAAGTTGAAGCAGTTCCACCAGCTTCTTTAATTAATCCTCTAATAATTGCATACAAACCATAGCTAATTAAAGTTATAATTCCTTGAATTCAATTTTTATGTAAAAACTTAATTGAAATATTTTCTTTAGAATCATGTTGCATTCCTAAAAGCACGTATAAGACGAACGCTATAGGTACAAATGTATGAAAAACTTCATTTTCAATTACAGATGCAACACTTGGGAATAGTGCTTGAACTAGTGATTCACCATTACCCAAACCTGTTGCAATAACAGTTGGTCTTAAACTTAATTGATAAATTAAAAATGTAATTGTTATAAATGTTGATGTTAATATGGCACCATTTGTACCAATCAATCCTTTTGCTCCTTCATTTTTTGGTTTAATAAATGAAACAGTCACTCAAACTAAAACTAATATATTACTCAACAAAGTAAAAAATGAAGTTCTAAATCAAATGTCTTCAAAAGGTTGATAATTTGCATGTAGTGTTTTAGCTTCACCAATAAATGTAAAGTTGATAGATGTTATTATATTAAAAATTGTTTCACCATTTGTTTTTGAAGAAACTAATCAATCATATTTTCCACTTTTTAATGCTTCATCAATTAAATCTGAAATGCTTCTAATATTTTTTTCCTTTATTAGATCATTTATCTGATTAACATAAATGCTTGAATTAATAATTGGTCTCAAGTAACTCATAATTAGTACTGCTAGTAAAATTGTTACAAATGATAATTTAAATCAAAATTTTCAGTCGTTAACTTCATAGTTAGCTAAAAATCATTTTTTAGCATTTTGTTTTTTTAAACTAAAATAATTATTTTTCATTTTGCACTCCTTTCTCTATCTTTTTAATAATAATATAATTGTATAAAGATATGAATCCTACACAAATAATTGCTATAACTATTATAAATATTAAAAATAAAAATATTCCTGGTAACTCAATAGCTCCCATCTTTACCTTTGCTTCTGTAACTTGTAAGAATGGGTATGGAAATGCTTGCTGACTAGATCCAGGTGTTCCACCAGCAACCTTTAATAATCCTCTAATAATAGCATATGTACCATAAATTACTAACCCTAGAATTCCATATACTCAAGTTTTCTTCAATTCTATAAAAGAAAGTTTGTCTTTTGCTTCTCATTTAACTACATGCAATATATAACCAATAAATAACAACGGTGCTACTGTATGAAACATTTCATTAACAAAATAACTCATAAAATTATTATCTATAGTTGAAACAGTAATTCTTAGTATCAAATTGTAAAGTAAAAAAGTTACTGTTATATATGCTGCAAAAATAATTGATGTTTTATTATTCAATATTCCTTTTCTTCCCTCATTTAAAGGTTTGAACAATGCAACATACATTCAAATTAAAATTAATAAATTACTAATTAGAGTAAAGAAGGAAGTCATTTGAACAAATTGCTCAAATGGTTGGTAACCTGCATGTAATAATCCATGACTAGTTTTTGTGAAAACTAATCTAGCTTCTGTTGCCTTTGAAATATTTAAGTTAGTTAAAACTTCACTTAATTTTTCACTAGTTATTTCAGAATTTAAATTTAATGCATTAATTTGTTTAACGACTAAAGATAAATTAACAAATACTTGAATATAACTAAATAACACTACAAATGTCATTAAAGCTACAAACAAAACTTTATATCATAGTCTTCAGTCTTTTAAAGAATAGTTTTTGTATCAATTTGTAAAATATTCTTTTTTTAGTTTAAAAAACATTCTTCTATTTCCTTTCAAAATAAAAAGCATATAACTTTTTTAAGATTATATACCATTTTAAACTATTGTTTACCTGCACGTAATGTATTATACGCATCGATTAATTTTGGATCTAATAAATTATTAAAGAAAGGTTCTAATCACATATCGTCATATGCAGGTTTTCCATTTCCTCCATTTTTATGTAAAATAATTGGTTTAAACATATCTGAATATCTGTAATATGTTCCTTCTTCTTTAGAACCCTCAGGTGCTGCTGTTGCTGATTCCATTGTTTCAACAAAACCTGTTGGAGTTCCTGTAGATTCTGAAATATCTTCAGCATGTTCAATAAAGAAATTAATAAAGTCATAAGCAAGATCTTTATGTTTTGAATATCTTGACATTACCATATTATCTGAATAAATATTTGTTGTCTGTTTAGTTGGCTTTGAACCTTCTTCATCAGATTTTGTTTCAACATTACCATTTGGTCTGCCATATAAATAATAAACTTTTGGTTCATCATCGGCTTTTGGACTAACTGAAAACAATTTGTATTCATCTTCTTCATCATCAGTTTCTAAAGTATCTTCACCATTATAAATTACATTAGCATAAGAAAGGTCACCATTATACATTACAGCAAAATCAAATTGAGCTTCACTAGCTGTTTGGATTAATGAGTCACCTTGTAATCCTACGTTTTTATAACTAAGTAATGTTTTTAATTCTTTAGCTGCTGCATCAATTTGACTTTGTTTTGTTAAATTACCTGTACCATATAATATTTGTCCAGCAATTGCAAACACATTTTTAGGGTCTTCATTTAACACAACTTCTTTGCCATCTTTTGCTGCTTCTCATAAAATTCTTCATGATAACTCTGAGTTATTCATTGCGTACTCATAAGAAATATCATATTGATCATTTGGAGCTAATGATATTCATTCAACTGATCCTTTTTCTCTTTTTAATAAAGTTTCAGGATGTTTTTGAATTAATCATTTAATGTTTGAAGCGTCAGGATTTGAACTTGTTCTACTTGTACCGATTGAATTTGGATTAACAGCAATAACTAAATCCCCTCATAAGTAAGGGATTGCATAATCAACAATTGTTCCACTTCCTAGACCTTTTCCCTCATATTCGCCTTCTTCAACATATTTAACTTCTGATTTACTCATAACATTTAATAAATCACTACTAATTTCTAACTTTTCAGAATCTTTATTTTCGTTTTCTGATTCAGCAGTTTTAATATTTTCTTTCATTTTTTCTGGATTAATTGCTATATTTTCATCTCCAAAAGGTTTTGATCATGCATTAATTTTTGAATAGTCTAATGGTTCTAGTTTTCCTTCTTCAGCCAATTTCTGAACCATATAATCACTTGGAACCATTAAATCATAATTAAAAGTATAAAGTTTGTTATATAAAGTTTCATTTGAATCATACTCTTGATAATTAACTCTTACTTTATTTTCTTTTTCAAATTGTTTGATTAGTGAAGGGTCAATATATTCACCTCAGTTACCAATAACTAAATCATAAATATTATTCATGACAAACGCTACTGTTAATCCTGTAAATGAAACTAAAACCAATAAAGAAACCATTATTACTTTTCAACTTCTTGCAAAAAATCCTTTTGTGAAGTTAGCTTCATCTATGTTTATTGGAAAGTGTTTTTCTTTTTGCTTTGCAATAGCTAACTTAATTTGATCTATTTTGTTATTTTTTGAAGCAATCAAATCATTTTGAGTTTGCTCAAATTTTATAAATGTTTGTTTTTTTAATTCAACTAAAGTTTTATCATTTGGGTTAGATGCAATTTTTTTGTTTAATTTATTAGTTACACTAACTTTTCTAAAAGCTTGTGTCGCTATTAAATCAAGTCTACTTGCTAAATCATTAATTTTGTTTTCATTAATTTGTTTGATTTCTTTTAATTTTTCAACAATCATTCTAAGTTTAAAGTTATTTTTTCCTTCTTCAACTTCAATTTTTCATTCTTCATAGTATTTGATTTTTTTGTTGTATCAGTTAACAGTACTTTTTGAAGGATTTACTTCTGCCTTAAAATCTTTTTTCAATTGCTTAATCTTTTTATTAATTGAAGCAGCTTTTTCTTTTGCTTCTTTTTCTTGTTCGTTTAATCATGCAATTTCTTCTGACAAGAATGTTACTTTTTCTTCATTTTTTTCTAATTGAATAGAGATTTTAGCAGCCCTTTTCACTTCAGTTGTTTTAGATAATTGTTTTTCTAATTGTTTTTGTTTTGCTAAAGCTTTTTTAAGTCTAGAAGCATATCTTTTTTCACGATTAATTGTATTTTGTAATTTATATCTTTTTCATTCTAACTTTGCTATCTTTTTATCATAATTTTTTGAATTAGCTATTTTTAATTTAAATTTTAAAATACAGTATTTAAATCAAATTGGAATATTAAAACTAATTTTTCTTTTTGTTCCTGAATTTAATGCATCAAAAAGCAATTGAATTTCTTTTTCAATTTTGTAAATTTCTTTTGATTTATATGTTCCATTTTTGATTTTTAATTTTGTTGATTCTTTTTTTTCTTGAGCAAATAAGAAAGCATTTCAAATAATTACTCCTGCTGCGATTATTGCGACCATCATTGTTCCAAAGGCAAAAATATATGGTTTAATTCTTTTTGCTGAATAAATAAATGATGCTACGTTTGTTTGAGCTCCTCCAGTGAAATATGAAATTATAAAATCATCAAAACTCATAGCAAAAGCAATAACAGTTGCTATAACAATTGCAGGTTTTAAAATAGGCAAAATTACTTTAAATATAACTGTGCTTGTTTTTGCGCCTAAATCATAACTTGCTTCCACAATTGATTTGTCTACTTTTCTTAATCTTGGCATAACTGTTATTAAAACATAGGGTACATTAAATGAAACGTGAGCCATAATTAATGTTAATATTCCAAACTTTAATCCACAGATTAAGAATACAACCATTAAAGCAACAGCTGTAATAATGTCAGCATTAATTAATGGTATATTTGCAACTGACATTCATTTGCTTTGTTTTCTTTTTGTTAATCTGCTTAAACCAATAGCAGCCATAACTCCAATAACAACACTAATTGCTGTGGAAACAACAGCAACAAATAAAGAAGTAATTATTGATTTTATAAAGGGTGAGTTTTTAAAAAACTCTTCATATCATCTTGTACTAAAACCCATTCAATTTGAAACAGATGAGCCACTGTTAAATGAAAATACTACCATTATTCCAATAGGAACATAAATAACTAATAAGATTAAAGCAAAGTAAGTTGATCTGACGAATCTTTTCATGATTTAGCTCCTTTCTTTTCAAATTTATTTGTAAAGAATTTAGATACCATCATCAATAAGAATACTAATGCTGCTAATACAACACTAATTGCGGCTCCAAATCCAAAGTCACTTCCTTTAAAGAAATATGACTCAATTATTGATGTAATTAAATTAATTTTTCCATTACCCATATATTGAACAACTATAAGTGAAGTTGCTGCTTGTAACAGAACAAGTGTAATTGCAGTAATAACCCCTGGCATTGATGATCTAAAAGTTATTCCTCAAAAAGTTTTATATTTTGAGCAACCTAAATCCATTGCTGCCTCTTCAATATCTCTTCTTCTTGAGTCTAGAGCATCATAAATTGGTGTTATTGCAAATGGAATAAACATATAAGTCATTCCAATAATAATTGCTATTTGTGTTCCTAAAGCACTAGGGGCCATAATTAAGAATAAACTTCTTAGTCCTAGTACTTTTAAAAGCATTGAAATTCACATAGGCATTGTAATCAATAATCACATATTTTTTGCTAATATTTTTGATCTCATTTCTGACATTATTAAAGCTATAGGATATCCTAAAATAATACAAAATAATGACGCTATAAAAGCATATGCTATGGTTAATCCCATAGACATCATAATATTTCCATTTTTAAATAATCTAATAAATTTTTCTAAACTAACTTCAAACATTTTCAAGTCGCCGCTTGGTTGAACTAATGAATACACAACAATTGAAAGAATAGGAATAATTACTAACAAAATCATAACAATAAAGAAAGGCAATAAAATAGGTCATGCTTTTCCCTTTGCAAAGTTAAATAATTTAGTTTTTCCTAAAGTCTTGTTAATTTCTTTTAATTTTTGACGAACTTTAATCTTGTTTTCACGTGCAATTTCATTATCAATTGCTGATTCCAATTGTTCTTGGTCAAAAGCTACAGAAATTTTTTTATCTTTTTTTGCCATTTCTACTCTACTTCTTTTCACATTACATGAATTGCTTCATCATTTCATTTAATAGAAACTTTATCATCAACTTTAAATGTTTGTGTTGTGTGTATTTTTCAAATTCTTTTTTTAGTTGTTTCGACCAATAGTTCTCAGTGCACCCCTTTAAAAGTTGTATGCATTACAGAAGCATTAAAAAACCCTGTGTTAACTTTTTTAATCTCAATATCTTCTGGGCGAATTACGATATCAATTGATTTTTCATTTTCACCAAAGTTAGTATCATCACAAACAAATGCTTTACCATCTATTTGAACTTTATTATCTTCAATAAATACTCCATCTTCAATAATGTTTGATTGTCCAATAAATTTAGCTACTCATAAGTTTTCTGGTTCATTATAAATATCTTCAGGAGTTCCAATTTGTTGTATTGAACCTTCGTTCATAACAACAACACGATCACTTATGCTTAATGCTTCTTCTTGATCATGTGAAACCATTAAAAATGTAATACCAATTTCTCTTTGTAGCCTTTTTAGTTCTTCACGCATATGCTGTCTTAATTGAACATCTAAAGCTGCTAATGGTTCGTCTAATAATAAAACTTTTGGCTTCATAACTAAAGCTCTAGCAATTGCAACACGTTGTTTTTGACCACCAGAAAGATCATTAATATTTCTATCTTCAAATCCTTCTAATCCTACTTGTCTAATTTGTTTTAAAACTTCACGTTGTAAGATATCTTTTTTAGTTTTTTTAGTTCTTAAGCCAAACGCAATGTTATCAAATACATTTAAATGTGGAAATAAAGCATAAGATTGAAAAATTGTATTAAATTGTCTTTTATTAATTGGGATTGGTAATAAGTCCTTACCTTCAAACATAATTTGTCCACTGTTTGGTTTTTCAAAACCTGCTACAATTCTTAAAGTTGTTGTTTTACCACAACCTGATGGTCCTAAAAGAGTAATAAATTCTCCTTCTTTAATATTTAAATCTATACCTTTTAAAACAACTTTACCATCGTAGTCTTTAGTTACATTACGTAACTCTAAGATGTTATTTTCCATTTTGGTTTCCTCTTTTTCTTCATATATGATTGTTGAGTTTTAAACTCAAAAAAACATGTCATCATATGACAAAATAGAAGTCGTTATTTACTTGACTTCCTACTTAAGGGAGAGGCTCTCAGTTTCTAAAATAGTTTCAAAAATTTGGGTATGGCTAAATGCAACATCTAATCATTCAAGAATTAGATATTGTTGTGAATTTGAAATTTCTTTAAATTTTAATAAATTCATAGCTTACCTCCTTTTAAAACAACTAAATAAATTTTATATTAATTATTTAAAAAATGTATAAAAAGTTATTTTTTAGAAATTAAAAAAACGAAGCTTTAATTACTTCATTTTTTGCATTAATATTATTTAAAAATATTTTTAAATAGATAATCTCCAACTCCACCTTCTCCAGCTGTTAAAGCTGTAACATCATCAGCAACTTCCTTAACTAAGTCTTTAGCATTTTTCATGGCTACACCTTTACCTGCTCATTTAATTGCTGCCATATCATTTTCACCATCTCCAAAGTAAATAACATCTTTTGGATCTATATTCAACTGCTCAGTAACATATTTCAGTCCATATGCTTTATCAACACCATTTGGATTTAATTCAATATTTGAGTGAGATTCAGAAACATAACTAAAAGCAAAAATGGAAATGTCATTCTTTTCAGCAAATTGTCTAAATTTTTCCATGTGCTTTGATTTACCAAAACAAATAAATTTACTTACTTTTAATCTATTAAAATCTGTTTTGCTGTTGTAACTTATTAATTTTTGTCGTTTTGTTTTAAATTTCATGAATGTTCTAAAAGCACTTATTTTTTTATTGCAGTATGCATATTTTTCATCTTCAGAATATGCAAAAATTCTAATTTTATTTTTATTAGCACAATCAAATAGTTCTTTGGTTAATTTTGGCTCAAATGAAACTGTATAATATATTTTTATTTCTTTACTATTTTCGTGATTAAAACTAAAAGATTGACCGCCATTTTGAGAAACAAATGGATAGAGTGAATCTTCTATTTGTAGTTCCTTAGCAATATGATGTATTGTTGTTAAATTTCTACCTGTTGCAATAACTACTGGTATGTTTAATTCTTTAGCTTTTAAAATTGCATCCTTTGTTTTTTGATGAATACCAGTTTTATGGTCAAATACTGTTCCATCAATGTCAATTGCTATCATCTTTATCATTTAAGTTACCTCTTTTTTGTATTTAAATAAATTATACTTTAAGGAAATTTAAATAAAAGAAAACTAAGAATAAATCTTATGAATATATTTTTGCAAGTATACAAAATGTTTTTTTATTAATAATAGGTCATTTCATTCGTGAAATGACTTTTTGCTTGCTTTAAGTAGTTATATGCAGGTGGATTTTTTGATTTAATTCTAATTCTGATTAAGTTATAATAATTAATGTAATTTTCAATGATTTCTTTGATTCTGTTAAAGTCTTTTTGTTTAAGTACTTCTGGTTCTTCAGTTTTTAGCTGTGAAAAAAATGTTTCACAAGCTGCGTTATCAAGTGATAAACCTGGATTTGATAATGAAATGATCAAGTTATTATCTTTAGCAAATCTTTGAGCTTAAATTGATGTATATTGGTATCCGTTATCAGAATGAATAATTTTAACTTTAGATGAATCATGAAATTTTTCTGCACTCTTTCAAGTATCTTTATATATTTTATTATCATTTATTTTTGAAACAGTATGCCCAACTATAAAACCAGAAGCAACATCTTTTAAAACGCTTAAATAAACATAACCTTTATTGCAAGGAATGTATGAAACATCTGTAACTCATAGTTCATCTTGTTTATAATCATTTCATTTTCTATTAACAATATTTTTAAATTTTCGATTCATGTTTTTTATTTTCTTTTGGTTTCTTAATAAATTTTTTTATTCTAAGATTTGAATATAAGTTTAAAAGTTTCATGTATCTATAAACTTTAGAACAACTAACTTTAATTCCTTTATTTTCTAATACTATTTGAATTCTTGGGTATCCATATCTTGCGTTATTTTGTTTAAAAATACTTTCAACTTCATAGGCAAATGTTTTATCAAATTTAATTTGATACTCCGGCATTCCTTTTTTAAGTCATAAATAATATGTTCTTCTTGTGATTTTTAAAATTTCACAAATTTGATAAATTTTGTATTTATTTTTTAATTTATAAGTTAATTTACATTTATTAAATATTATTTCTTTTTTTGAGATTCTCTCATCAACTCATCAAACTTTTTTCAGATATCTCGCTCCATATTTGCTTGCTTAAGTTGTTTTTTTAACATAGCTATTTCTCTATCTTTTGAATCAAGAGATCTAGATGAAGGTTTCGCTTTGCCTTTTTGCTTAACATTCATTTTTCCAGTTTGACTTTCCAACGCAGATAGTCCGTATATTTCATAATCAAGGCATCATTTTCTAATTGCTGAATAAGATACATTGTATTTTTTTGATAACTGTGAAAAAGTCATTTGTTTTTCAAAATGTTCTTTTACTATTATTTCTTTTTCTTGAGTTGATAAGATAATTGATTTGTTTCCTTTGATATTTGCCATAAAAAAAATTCTCCTTGTATACACATTTTAATGATAAATTGTTTTTTTATCATTTTTGTATACTTAGAGAATTATATTCAAGAATAAATCTTAGCTTTTTTCTTATTTTAAGTGTTCTAAAAAACTTAATGCCCCTAAATATTGAACTGTTTGATTAGCAAACATATTTGACTTTTTAATAATTTCTGTAATTTGCTCTGTTGGCGAATTTTCATTAATTTCTAAAGATACATATTCATTGATTAAATTTGAAATAAAAGCATCTCCAGCACCAGTAGTATCTACTAAATTTTCAGCTAATATAGTTGGTACATAATTTAATTTATTTTTTCACCCAAAAATAGTGTCATTACATCCACGAGTTATACAAACTAATGCAGTTGGGTTTTTTTGCATTATTGATTTAATAGCCTCTTCTTGATTTTCAATTTCTGTTAATAACAATAATTCATCTTCTGAAAATTTGATTAAGCTAGCTTTTTCCATGTACTTTTGACAATGCATTTTAAAAGCTTTAATTTCATCTTTAGTAACTCAAAGTTTATCCCTAAAGTTGGGATCAAATGAAAATTTAATTCTATTTTCCACTGCTAATTCAAATAATTGATTATATGATTTTTTTAAATTACCATCTAAAAAACCAGTAGCACTTCCAAAATGAATAAAATCTATTTTTGAAAGTTTTTCTCTATTTTCTTTTTCAAGTTGATATTCAGCATCACTATTTCTAATAAATTGGAAAAATCTTTCTTTATTTTCATCTAGTGTAACTTTAGCAATTGTAGTTGGTTTATCACTTGCTTGAACAAATTCATCTTTAACATTAAATCTTTTTATAAATTCTTTAATTAAAGGTGAAAATTCATCATTTCCTAAACTTCCCATAAAATAGCTATTATTTTTGTTAATTGCCCCAATTGAACAAGCAACATTAAATGACGCCCCTCCAACTTCGCTTTTGGTTGTGTTATTTTCTGAATAAACATCCATTAACACTTCTCCTATTGAAACTATATTTTTCATTTTATTGTCCTTTTATCTCATTTTTAAATATTATATTATTTCAATTATATGAGTACCCTTTTAATTGATTAATTTTTACATTCTTAATGTCTGTTTGAATTTCATTGTGTTTATCAATAAAGAATCGAACTGATATAGCATATTGACCTTCATTTATAAAAATTTCCATAACACTTCTATCAATTAAAATTCTTAAATTTTTAACATTTAAGTTACCCAAATTAATTATTGATGGTAAATTTTCTTCATCTTTAAAAGTGGTATTAGTTCTATCAATGATAAATTCGTTATTTATATTTGAAATTAAAATATTTTCATCTTTAGCATTTTTAATTTTAATTTTAAAATCACTACTAATTTGATTAGCAATTATTTCACTTAAACCATTTTGATAATTATAAGAAACTTTTGCTAAAGATATTTCAGTTTGTCTTAAAGCATCTATCTCTTTTATTGGTAATTGATATAAATGATCATTTTTAACAAATAAGTCTCTAGGTAATGTAAGTTGATTACTTCATGTTGTTAATTCAGGTGGAAAAGGATTAGATTTAGAATTTCCTAATCATCCTAGCATAATAACTCTTTCACCAGTATTACTAAATACTTGAGGCGCATAAAAATCAAAACCTAAATCAATTTTTATTAAATTAGTTTTATATGTAAAATTAATTTCATTATCAACTTCAACTTCTCTATATTTTACAAAATGACTTCCATCTTTAAGCGGTGTGTCTTGTTCTAGACAAGCAAAAACATATTCCCTACCATCTAATTTAAAGTAATTAGGGCATTCTAACATATAAGCATTTTGATCGTCATTTTCATCAAATTTAATATCTTTAAAATTTTCTCAAGTTTCACCATTAAATTTATAAACATTTAACATTGCTTTTAAATCAGTTGTTTGTGCACCATTTAACATAAATAATTCATTATTTTTTTCAAATACAATGGGATCTCTATAGTGACCTGAATATTTCGCTAAATCAGCTTCAAATAATAATTCTTTTGTTACTATTTTTTCTTTTAAATCAATAAATGCTTTTAAAGTGTACGCAGTTCTATCTACATCATTAAATTTAACATTTCCTGTATAATATATTTCAATTTCATTGTTTTCATTTACTCTGGCACTTCCTGAAAATACTCCATTGATATCATATTTTGTTGAAGGAATTAAAGTTAAACCTTCATAGTTATAATTTATAAAATCAGATGTTGTATATAAAGCTCATGATTTGTTGAAATGTTGAATACTAAATGGACAACTTTGCATAAAAATATAATACTTACCATCTTTATAAGTTAATCCATTAGGATCATTTGTTGATCCTGAATATCCAGCTAAATGAAATTGATTGTTGTATCAGTCGCTTTCTTTCTTATCATGTCATTTTTGAATATCTTTAAGATCTTCATTGCTTATTAAACTATATTTTTCTTTTTGCATGTACTTACTCCGCTTTGTTTTTTCTAAATTTAATTTTTCCAAATTTTAATTTGTTTTTTAATTGATCAAATTTTAATCCTAATTTAGTTTTTTTAGCCTCAACGCCTTCTTGAAATAAAAACAAAGTCAATAAGAACGCTGAACCAAATGCAATTATGTTAACTCCAATGATTCCCAATAATTTAACTCAGTCTCCTGTGTATAATAATAACCCTGGAATAACAGTAACTCCCATTCCTGGACATGTAATACTTAATATTCCTGCAAATAATCCTCCAAAGAATCCACCAATTGATGCGTAAATAAAAGGCTTAACTTTTGGCAAATTTGTTCCAAAAATTGCTGGTTCTGTAATTCCAAAGAATGTTGAAAGAGCTGCTGAGAAACCTAATTCTTTATCCGATTTATCTTTTGCCTTAATTGCAACAGCCATTGCTGCACCACCTTGTGAAATAATTGATGCTGTTCAAATAGCATTAAAGATTGAACCTGCTGGTTCTGCTCCATTTGCTCCTGGTAAGCTTCCATCAATTACAAGTTGCATTTCAAGGCCTTGCAACACTTGGTGACAACCTGTAATAACAATACCTTGTAAAAGACCTGCTATAATAGCTGTTCCAAAACCATATTTAATTCCTAAAATTCATTTTGTTGAAATTAGAATTCCTTGTTCAACCATTAATAAGATTGGCCCAAAGAAGAATAATGCAATTAATAATGCAATTGTAATAGTTAAGAATGGTGTAAAAATCATATTAACTGATTTTGGCATTCAAGTTTTGATTCATTTTTCTAAGTAAGCTACACAAATACCAATTATTAATGCTGGTAAAACTGAACCTTGATATCCAGTAATCGGAATAATTCAAAGTTTAATTGGTGCAATAGCTGCTGTTGAAGGATCCCACACTTTACTTTCAGCTGTTGGAATTTGACCCATTCATTTCAATCCTGCTTTAATTCATGCATTATAAATATCAATTGGTGTTTTGTTTAGTTCAAATTGATTGTTATAAAAATCTAATTGAGCATTATAAGCGGCAATTGAACCCTTATTTGGTAATAAAGGACTAACTAACATTAATCCTATAATAATACCTAATACTGGGTTTCCACCAAATCTTTTAACTGTTGATCAACAAACAAGAACTGCTAGTGAATCAAATGCAGTTTTTGTAATTATGTCTACAATTATTCAAAGCAATGAATCTAATTGAGCTCCAGATGGTTTAATAATTTGTTTTAGTAAAGCAGAAACTCCCATTGCTAATCCTGCAGCAACAATTGCTGGAATAATAGGAACAAATATATCTCCTAAAACCCTCATACCTTTTTGAATTTGACCAAAAAATCCTGATTTATTTCTTAAAGCTTCTTTATTTGCCTTTGCTTGTAGTTTAAAATCTTCTAATTTATCACTACTTATTTTTTCATCTAATGGAACATTACTTACTTCCATATTTTTTTGAACTTCTTCATAAACCGCTTCAACAACTCCGCTACCTAATATAATTTGTAGTTGATTTTGTGCATAGTTTATCCCTTTTGTTAATGGAGACGCTTTGATTTCAGCTTCATTAACTTTTGTCTTATCAACTAGATTTAATCTTAATCTTGTAACACAATGAAGGTAAGATTCAATATTGTCTTTACCACCAGCTGCGTCAATAAAACGTTTTGCCTCTAACGCATAATCTTTCTTTTTCATTTTTTCCTCTTTTTATTTTCTTCATTCTATAAAATCTCATTTGAAATACTTTGGCTTATATCTACTTATTCTATATTCAAGTAGCTCACCAAAAATTCCGTATACGTTTCCTTCATCAACAATAAAACCTGTCAATGTTTCATCATTAAAAATATGAACTAAATTTTTATCAGTGGCATCTTCAAAATATATTTTCTTTGAAGAGTGACTTACTTTAGAAGGTGTTTCATGTTCAACAAACTTCATTAAGCCATTTTCATTTAAATAATTTAAAGTTAAATTTTTATAAATTGATTTTGGCACATAACTTTCTTGATATAAAATAACTTCATTAGTTTCATTGTCTTTTCTTACACATTTAAAAAAGTAAACATCAGTTCCTTCATAAAAATTAGTTAATTTTGACAATTCATTATCAACTTTACTTTCTTTTAACTCAAAGTATTTATTTATTGAATTTGGAAATAACTCTCTAAAACTAAATAATAAATTGTTTTGTATTTTTTCTTGAACTACATATCCTTTACCATTTACTGGTTTAACAATTTGTAATTCAATTAATTTGTTAAATGCAATTCTAATTGGTTGCTCACTGTACTTAAATTTTGTTTTAAGCATATTTTGACTAGGTAATACTTCGCCTGCTTGAACTTTATTTTCTCTAATTAAGTGCATTAAATAATCGAATACTATTTCTCATTTTTTATCCATTACATTTTCCTTCGTATTAATCATTATTTTTTAATTATACTGATTTTCAGATGGATTTAAGTAATTTTTAATTGATTGTTTTCCTCAATCTGTTCTTAGTAGCAATGCAGATGCACCCGCTGTTGCAAAAACAGAAATTAACATAGCAATTGTAATATGAACCCCCATTGGAACTCCTGTTAAAATTGCGTGAATATTATTTGCTTCAAAATACTTTTTAGTTTCAACTGTATTTCAGTCAAATTGAACTAAACCAATTCAAGATGCACTTCCTAATGAGTTTGCCATAGTATGTGTCATTCCTAATCATCATCCAGCAATAGCTGAACCTATAGCAGCTGAAATAAATAGTGGTTTAATTTGTAAGTTAATTCCAAACATAGCAGGTTCTGTTATCCCTGTGTAACCACCAAATGTTGATGAGATTGCTTTAGATCTTTCAGTTTTATCTTTTGTATAAAATACTAACATAAGTGCTGCTGTACCTTGTGCAATGTTTGAAACACATGCAACAGGCGTAATGAATGATAATGAATGACCAAATTGTAAATTACTATCTACAAGTAATTGTGTTTCAATTGGTAAAAATCCTTGGTGTAAACCTGTAATAACTAAGAATGGATAGAATCCTGCAAAAATCATTCCTCCAAATCCAATAAAGTTTCAGTTTGTATATTTAAATAATCCTGATAATCCTAATGAAATACCTTTTCCAATTATTTCTCCAAGTGGAGCTATTGCTCAGAAAGCTAATCATGAAGACAATATAACCGTACCTAAAGGCACAACTATAATTGCTACTACTTGAGGAGTTCATCTTTTCAATACTTTTTCTATATTAACTGATAAACCAATAACAAGTAAAACCGGAACAATTTGTGCTTGATATCCGATTAATTTTATTTTAAAGAAACCTGAAAATATTGTGTAATAAACTCCTACAATTTTATCAAGCATGATTTCTACATTTTCAGGTTCTGTTAAATTATTATCAGAAAAATATTTATGTAAAGCTTCTATTCTAAATTTTTGAATTATATCTGCTGGAGTATTTATATCAAATCCCAATTGTATTGGTGTATTTGTTGAATACCTATTAAGCAAAGCTGGAGAAACTAAAACTAGTCCTATTGCCATTCCTAAAAATGGATTACCTCCTCATTTTTTGGCTGCAGTATATCCAACGAATACTGGGATTGATCCCATTATTCCTCCGCCAATAACATCAAGCAATTTTGCAAAACCTGTGTTTGGTGATATTTGATTTACTAATGACATAATTGCCAATGACATACCTCCAGCAATAAATACTGGAACTAATGGTACAAAAATAGAAGCAAATGAATTCATCCCTCTTTTTGATATCATTAACATATTTGATTTTGTTGATAATTTTTTGTTTCAAAATATTTGTTTATTTTCTGGTTTTAAATCACCTGTATTTGATGAATTTTCATTTACAATTAAATCAATTTCTTTATAAACTTTATCAACTACACCAGCACCAATAATAATTTGATGTTGATTTTCTTGTTTTTTATAACCTTTAAAAAGTTCTGTTTTTTTAATTTCATCTAATTTAAATTTTTCATCATCTTTAAGAATAAATCTCAATCTTGTAGCACAATGATAAATTTCTTGTATGTTTTCTTTACCACCTATTAATTCAATAATTTCTAAGGCGTAGGCTCTTCAATTAATCTTTTTCATAATTCTCCTTTGCTTATTATATATTTTATTAAAAAATGCATTACTTTATTGTCTTAAAAACACCTATAATCATAACTTTTTCAAAAAAAAGAAGCTATTAAGCTTCTTGTGAAATTTCAGTTTTCTTATCTTCATTTTTAAAAAATAAAATTTTTATTTGAGGTTGAATTGTTATACTGTAACCAACAAGTAATAACAACATAACACCAAACACTTTTCAAGTATCTGAATTACCATTGATAACAAATGTAATATCAGCTGCCATCATCATTGCAGTTGCCATAGTTAACACAACTAAAGTAGTAATACTAATAATCATTGTTTGAAAAGGTTTTCTAAATAATAATTTCAATATTGGTAAAATCATTGATGCTCAGACTAAAATAATTCCAGTTAAAGCTAACGCAAAATATTGCTTGCTTTCTGTTACTTCTGTTACATTAGATAAATTAACTCCATCTTTAAAACCAATGCTATAAAAAGCAACTAAAGTTAAAATTCCAAAAATCATTACATTTATACAAACTGCCATATTTAAAATAAGTTTTTTAAATTTTTTCATAATTCTCCTTTGTTTGTCTTTTATTTATATTAACATAGAAGTGTACTTTTATCTATTATCATTGAAACTTAGGTACAAAAAAACAATGTATCTTCACATTGTTTTATTAAAAATTATTTAGAAGCTAAAAATGCATCTACTAGTTCAATAACTTCAGGAGTGTCATCAGATGCAAGTGCTTTATTTGCTAATTCTTCAGCTTCTGTCATAGTAATTTTGCTCATTAAAGCTCTTGCTCTTAGCATTGAAGTTGCACTCATTGAGAATGCATCTAGTCCCATTCCTAAAAGTAATGGTAATGCTTGAATATCTCCAGCCATTTCTCCACACATACCAACTCATTTGTTGTTCTTGTGTGCACCTTTAATTGTTAAATCAATTAATTTTAAAATTGCTGGGTTTAATGGTTGGTATAAGTATGAAACATTTTCACTCATACGGTCAGCAGCCATTGAATATTGAATTAAATCATTTGTTCCAATTGAAAAGAAATCAGCATATTTACTAAATTTATCAGCATTAACAGCAGCAGCAGGAATTTCAACCATCATTCCAACTTGAACATTTTCATCAAATGCAATGCTTTCTTTTCTTAATTCTTTTTTACATTCTTCTACGATTGCTTTAGCACGTTTGAATTCATCAACAGTTGCGATCATTGGGAACATAATTCCTAATTCCCCATGCGCACTAGCTCTTAATAAAGCTCTTAATTGATCTTTAAAAATATCTTTTCTATCTAATGTAAAACGAACAGCTCTATATCCTAAGAATGGGTTCATTTCGTGTGGGAATTCAAAGTATGATAATTTTTTGTCTCCACCAATATCTAATGTACGGATAACAACTAATTTACCTTTCATTGCATCCATTACTTGTTTGTAAGCAACATATTGTTCTTCTTCTGTTGGGAAGTGGTCATTGTCCATATATAAGAATTCTGAACGGAATAATCCAACTCCCTCTCCACCATTTTCAATAACTGATTCAACATCAGTTGGAGAACCAATATTAGCTTCAATTAATTTTTCTTGTCCATCAGCAGTTTTTGATGGCAAGTCTTTAAATTTTTGTAATTCAGCTTTTAAGGCAGCAAATTCTTTTGCTAATTTTTCGTATTCAGCTTTAATTGAATCTGTTAAATCTAATTCAACAACTCCTGTTGTTCCATTTAAAGCAAAAACTTCACCATTTTTAACATCAGTTGTAATTGTTCTTAATCCTAAAACAGCAGGAATTTCTAAACTTCTTGCCATAATTGCAGCATGTGAAGTTCTTCCGCCAATATTAGTTGCAAAACCTTTAACAAATTGCTTGTTTAATTGAGCAGTTTGCGAAGGTGTTAAATCTTCAGCAACAATAATAATTTCTTCACTAATTGTTGATAAATCAACAATAGCAATACCTAATATATGTTTAATGATTCTTGAAGCAACGTCTTTAATATCAGCACTTCTTTCTTTAAAATATGGATCATCCATTGAAGCAAACATTTCATAAAAGTTATTAGTTACTTGTTGAGCTGCAAATTCAGCACAAACAGACTCAGATTTAATAACATTTATAATTTCGTCTTTAATAGCTGGATCTGATGCGATTTCTTTATGCGCATCAAAGATAGCCGCTTTTTTAGGACCTAATTTTTCTAATGTAGTAATTTTTAAATTTTCTAAATCTTCAATTGATTTATTAACTGCGTTTTCTAATTTTAAAACTTCAGCATCAATATCAGAAACTTTTGTATTTTTGATTTCTATTTGGTCTTCTGCTAGAACTAATGCTTTTGCTACTGCAATACCTTCACTAGCTCCAATACCTTTAAATTGTTTACTCATATTTTTTTCTCCTGTTTAAGTTATTTCATAACATATATAATTATAATATTTAAATACTATTTTTTATATTAAAAATATTAAAAAATGGAAAAAATTATTGTAATAAAAATAAAAAATGATGGAAAACCACCATTAAATTTCTTTAAAAACTACTGAGTCAACAGGAATGTTATTACCAACACAGAAATCATAAAGCATTTGATCTAAAACTTGTTGATTCTCTGATTCAGCAGTAAATAAAATTTCTGCGCCTCTCATAATTACTTTTTTCATATTTAATTCTCCTATAATTTTTATTTTCTTTTAAATTCTTTTGGTGCTAGTGCGCCATTTCTTTTATGTTCACTTATTTTATGCAAATGATCAACTCTTGCTTTAACATCTTGATCATTTATTTCACCAGCTAAATAAGCATCAATTTGATCATAAGTAATTCCTAACTCACTTTCATCAGTTTGATTTTCTCATAAACTTGCTGTTGGTGCACGATTAATGATTGAAGTAGGAACTCCTAATATTTTTGCAGCTTCTCTAACTTCTCTTTTTAATAAGTGAACTAAAGGAACCATATCAACTCCACCATCACCAAATTTAGTGAAATATCCAATATGTCATTCATCAAGATTATCAGTTCCTAAAACTAAGTATGAATTTGTTTGAGCAACAGTATAAAGAGTTGTCATTCTTAAACGAGCTTTTGCATTAGCAATAGCTAATTTATGATCAGGTGTTGTTGATTCTTTAATTGCCTTTTTAAATGATAAGAATGTTTCTTTTAATTCAACATCAATAGCTTTGATTCCACATTGATCAATTAGTTCTTGTTTACATTTGTAGTCTTCTTCACTAGACTCAATTGGCATTCAAACAGCTGTATAATCATTTGGAAAAGCTTTTTTTGCTAAACAGGCAACAACAGCAGAATCAATTCCACCGCTTATCCCAATAACAACACCTTTTGCGTTTGCATTTTTAACTGTTTCTCTAATAAATTCAACTAAATAATTTAAATATTCTTTTAATTCCATAATTGTCTCCTTTATAAATTAATCCATTCATTCAAGTTCATATTCAAATACTTTTACAATATCTCCAGCACCTACACCACGTTCTCTTAACATATCATAAACGCCTGATTTTTTAAGTTTTTCATTAAACAATAATAAGTTATCATCAGTTGTGATTGGAAATTTTTGATAAATTTTATAAATTGTATCACCTGCAACTTCTCATCTACCATTACCTTTATTAATAATTTGAATATCTTCTTCATCTTCTTCAAGGCGATAGACTTTAATTCCTTCATAAATATCTTGTTCCATTTCTCACAATGGTACATATTTTGCAGTTTCAAGTTCCTTTGCAATTTTTAATAGTAATTCATCGACATTATCTTTTAATAATCCTGATACAAAAACAACTTTTTTATCTTTAAAATATTTTTGGATATGTTCTTCCATCATATTTAACTGCGCTTCATCTGTATCCATTTTATTAGCAACAATAATTTCAGGTCTTTCATCCAATTTATAATTATACTTAACTAGTTCACTTCTAATCAATTCATAGTTCTTAATTACATCTTCTTGGCCATAATTCCCACTCATATCTAGAACATGACAAATTACTCTACATCTTTCAATGTGTTTTAAAAATTGGTGTCCTAATCCTTTTCCTAAACTAGCTCCTTCAATTAATCCTGGCAAATCAGCTACAACAAATGTTGAACCGTCTTTAGATCTAGAAACTCCCAATTGAGGATTTAAAGTTGTAAATGCATAATCTGCAACTTCAGGTTTAGAGTTTGATATAGCTCTAAGTAAAGTCGATTTACCCGCATTTGGTAATCCAACAAATCCTACATCAGCTAATACCTTTAATTCAGCTTTAACTTCATAGAATTGCCCAATTTCACCAGCTTCAAATATGGTTGGTGCTTTATTTCTTGAGTTCGCAAATCTTGCATTCCCTTTTCCACCTTTTCCGCCTTTAGCAACTAAAACTTGCTTTTTGTCCTCATCCATGTCAGCCAAAATTGTTCCAGTTTTATTGTCAATGATTAATGTACCAACAGGAACTCGAACAATAAGATCTTTACCTTGAGCACCATGCATATTTTTAATATCACCTTTAAATCCGTCTTGAGCACTAATTTGCTTTTGAAGTTTTAAATCAAGTAATGAGTGTTTTCCGCCATCAGCTTCAAATATAACACTTCCACCATTTCCTCCATCTCCACCGTTTGGACCACCATTGGGCACGAAAAGTGCAGTATGGAAACTAACTGCACCATTTCCTCCATTACCAGCTTTGATAGTAAATTTAGCTGTATCAATAAATTTCATATTTTTCAGCTCCTTTCTTTTTTATTATATTAAATCATTTGATTTCAACATTCATCACATAAAAATGTTGGCACATGTTTATCAAAATTAATGTCTTCAAATTTTTGTCATTCCTGAATAGGTTTTTCAATCAACTTTTCAACTTCATTATCTGTTAAGTTTTTCTCTTGTTCTTTTATAAGTGTGCCAATTGGTTTTGGGTGGTCTTTTAAAACAAAACTGATTTCTGGATCATAACAAAGTGAACACCCTATTCCAAATGCTTGAATCATCACATCATTAAAATCATTAAATTCTAGATAATTATCTTTATCAAAATTGATTTTGTTATTCATTACCTTTAATCTCCTTTAATAATTCTGATGCTTTTTCTTCGTCAAAATCAAATCACTGTTTAATATATGACATCTCTTTCTTTTCTTCTAACATTTCTACAGCAAATAAAATAAATGCTGCAGCTTTTTCATTTAAGAACATTGTATTAAAATTATCTAAGTTATTTAAATAAAAATTTATATTTATCATCTTTGCGTCATGCGCTATCCCTGGATTCTCATTTTCTATACTTTTTGAAATGACTTCATCAATCTCAGTGATAAATTTAAAGTTATCATCAAAATTAATTTCAAAAGGATTTCATTGTCTTTGGACACCACTATATGAAACATCAAAAATCTTATTTATTTCTTGCTCTTTTAAAGTATAAAGAATTAAAGTTTTTATTGAATTATCAATTTTTTTTAAAAGAAGAATTTCACTAACTTCATTTAGCTTGTCTCTTAAATTAATTTTATTTAAAAAATTTATACCAAATGCTTGTTGTTCTCTATCATCTGATTTTAATAATTGCAAAATGTAATCAGCATTAAGATTATTGTTGTTGCTTGCTTTATTTGAAATTTTTTCAAATATTTCTACTTTAAATTTCATAAGTTGCTCTTCAATATCTGAAGGAACATAAGGCATTGATAATTCTTGATTTATTTTTAATAAAGCAGTTTCAAAATCATTTTCTAGAACTAATTCTTTTAGTTCAGCAATTAGTTCATCATAAAAATTCATATAAACCTCATTTCAATAAAAAATCATGCCTATTATAGCATGATTGATGTTTTCGAGTGGTGCCCACGAGAAGGCTCGAACTTCCGACCTCACGCTTAGAAGGCGCGTGCTCTATCCAACTGAGCTACATGGGCAATTAATAATTACATATATAAATATAACATAAATATTAATAAATTTAAAAGTAATTTTACAAAAGATTTAATATTTAAACAAAAAATAAATAAAAAAACTACTTTAATTTAGTAGTTCTGTTTATTTAAATTATTATCATTTATTTTTTGGTTTTCTTGATGAAACATTAGATGAAGAATTTCTTCTACTACGAGTTCCAGATCCTTTATTTTCTCTTGGACCTGAATGTACTCATTCACCACGACCTGAGCTTCTTCTATCTCTTCTTTCGTCTCTTCCACGGTTTGAATCTGATCCGCCTTTTTTATCATTAAAAGAATCTGGTCTTTTGTCTTTACCAGTTACTCTTTCTCAACGACCTGAATCTTGTTGTGAGTAGTCAGTTTTAACATCTCATGAAGAATGTCTAGTTCCTTCATATTTTTTATTTTCTCTGTCTGCACGACCTGAATCTCTTTTTTCGTCTCTACCACGTTTTGAATTTCTGTCTCCGCGACCTAAACTTCTTCTATCATCACGACCAGGTCCGCGGTTTGAATCTCTTCTGTCTCCACGATCACGACCACGGTTTGCATCTCTTCTATCATTTTCAAAATTGTTTGATCTGTTTTCTTGATTTTCATTTCCTGAATAATCGTCTACTAATGATAAAGCTTTTTTAGCAACTTCTTTTTCTTCTGGTGATAATGATAACATTCTTTCTTCTCATGATTGTGAAGTTCAAGCGCTTCTAGCATTATCAATTCTTTCACTTGTTCTTCTTCTTTCACCACGACCAAAATCTCTTCTATCATTGTGACCAGCATTTCTTCTGTCATCACGACCACGACCTGAATCTCTTCTATCTCCACGACCTGAACTTCTTCTGTCATCACGGTTTGAATCTCTTCTATCTCCACGACCTGAGTTTCTTCTGTCATCACGACCACGACCAGAATTTCCTCTTCCTTCTTGTTTTTCAACTTGACCATATTCAGAAATTTGCATTTCATCAATAATTAATTTAAAGTTTTTTTCTATACCTTTAATTTGTCTTAAAACATTTTGATTTTGTACAAAAGTTATTGAATCTCCTTTTGTATTATTTCTTCCTGTTCTTCCAATTCTATGAACAAAATGTTCGTCTTCCATTGATACATCATAGTTAATTACATAATCAACACCAGTAATATCGATTCCACGTGCAACAACATCAGTTGCAACTAAAACTGAAATTTCATTGTTTCTAAATTTTGCTATTGCTCTTGATCTTTGTGATTGTCTTTTGTCTCCATTAATAACTATTGCTCTAATTCCAGCAGCTTCTAAGTTATCTGCAATTTTATCAGTATGATTTTTTGTGTTTGAGAAAATTATTGCTCTTTTAGGTTGATGTTTTTCAAAAACTTTAACAATTAAATCTTCTTTACTATAACCTTTTGTAAAAATAAAAGTATTTGTAATATTCGCGTTTACTTCAATTTGATTTTCAATTTCAATTACATCATATTGATTCATATAATCATTAGCTATTTGCATTACCTTTGGTGATGTTGTTGCTGAGAATAAACCAATTTGAACATCAGGTGAAACTCTTTCAAATAATGCATCAATTTCACTTTTGAATCCCATTTTTAGCATTTCATCAGCTTCATCTAAAATGATTGTTTTAACATCTTCTAATTTTAAAGTTTTTCTGTTTAAGTGATCATTCACTCTTCCTGGAGTTCCCACAACAATTTGTGCATCTCTTAATCTTTTAATTTGATCACGCATGTCAGCTCCACCAATCAATGGAGCTATTACTAAGTTTTCGATTCTAGAACCAAATATTCTAATTTGATTAACAATTTGCATCGCTAGTTCTCTTGTTGGTGCCATAATTACGGCTTGAACCCTTCTTTTATTTGGTTCAATTTTTTCTAAAATTGGTAATACGAATGAGGCTGTTTTTCCTGTACCAGTACTTGATTTACCAAAAATGTTTTTTCCTTCTAGGAAAAGTGGTATCGCTCTTGCTTGAATCTCTGTTGCTTCATTAAACTTAGCTTTTTCCAGTGCGATCAATATTTTATCGCTTAGTTGTAATTCTTTAAATGTCATTTTCTATCCTTTTTCTATACTCAGGATCAAAAAATAATCATTTTAAATCACAAGTCATTTATATATTATAGCATAGTTGTTTGTAATTAAAAAAATAATTTTAATTTAAAAAAGTAGTCAAATAACTACTTGTTTATTATTATTTTAATTTCATTTCTTTTACTTCAGATAAAGTAATTTCATGTTCTTTGTCAAACTTAATTCTATTGAAATCTTTTACGAAAAATCTTGAAGTAAAAATTGTCTCATAATTATCAGCAAATACTTCAATTGATGAAGAATCAATAAATATTTCAATTTTTTGATTTTTTAATTTTCTTATTGCTTTTCTTGGTGATTCAAAATCTCAATCAACTTTAGATGTTTGATTTGTTCTGTCTAAAATTATTTCATTATCAGTAAAAATTATTTCAATAAATTCATTTTCATTATTTAAAATTTTAATATTTATATTATCTTTTAAATCAAATTCTAAGTGTATTGCTTTATTTACATTAAACTGATTAGTTAATTTTTTAATTGTATTTGTTAGCACATTCTTTTTGAATTCTGAATAAGGTTTTTGAACTAAATTTTCTTTTGCTCAACTTAACTCTCTTGGTATAGTTAACATTGAATGTCATGAGTATTGATCAGTTGGATATTGAACATCAACAGCTCCTAGTCAACCTATCATTAATAATTTTTCATCAACTCAATAAGTTTGAGGTGCATAAAAATCATGCCCAAAATCCATTGTTTTTAAAATTGATTTTTCATTTAATTTATTGTTCTCAAAATCTAGATTATCTAACTTAGTATAAACAACATTTCTTGAACTATTTAGTTCATAAGGATTTTTTTCATTAAATCAACCTTCTGATGATTGCATGAATAATATTTTGCCTTCTAAATAATCTAAGTTAGGGCATTCTCACATGTATCCATATGTTTCATTTAAGGAAGGTTTTAAAATTCTGTCAAAAGTGTATTTTTCCATATCATCTGTTTTATAAAAAACTAATCCACCTAACATATCGTCTTTGCACTGTGCACCAATGATCATATATTTGTTATTTTTGTATTCAAATATTTTTGGATCTCTCACATGTGGTGTAAATAAATTTTTGTCATGTTTAACAACAACTCTTTTATTTACAATTTGTTCATCAATAAAATCAGCTTTAATTTGAACTTCTTCAATCATTTCACCGTTTTCTTCAATATTACCAGTGTAATAAATTTTTACACCGTCTTTCTCTTTGAAAGCTGAACCAGAAAATGCACCTGTTTTTTCGCATTCTTCTGTTGGAATAATTGATACTCCTAAGTCATCATAATTAATAAAATCTTTAGTTTTGACTAATCTTCAGTGTTTCATACCATGGTATGGTTGAACTGGTGATCATTGATAATTAATATAATGTTCTCCGTCTATATACACAAGACCATTCGGATCATTTAATAAACCATTTGGTGGTGCTATATGATAAGTTGGTCTATAATATTTGTCATTTGCTACTAACTCATTTGCTTTACAAATATCTTCTTTTTTATGTTCTGTTATTAAGTTTAATATTGTTTTTTTATTTAGTTTCATATTATTTTACCGAAAAATCTCTTTCTAAAACTTTGTTGCTCATTTCTTTAAATACTTTTAACTTTGATAATCCTATAGTTGCAAAGAATGTTGTTATAAATGTTGCTAAAATAGCAATAGCCATTCATAAATAAGGGCCTCCTGCAATAGTGTTAACATTAAAATTATTTAATATTTCTTTATCAGTTGTTATTGATAAAAAAATTAATAAAGATGCGTTACCATTTGTGCATATAACTCCAGCAAATGTTGTAATAATAATACCTACAGTAGCTCCAATACTTGCTGCTATTACTGGATAAATAAATTTAAGTCCTACACCAAATAATGCAGGTTCTGTTGAACCACTAACATATGCTAATGAATAAGATGGAATCGCTGTTCTTTTCAGTTCTTTATTGTGTCTGTTAATTAGCGAAACAGCTAGGATTGATGTTGCAACTGCAATATTTAGTTGAGTAAACAAAGGCATCATTGTTGTTCCACCAAAATTTGTAAATTGTTGTAAATTAATAACAACAAGAACTTGAATTAAACCTGTTATGACTAACCAGGGTAAGGCTAATCCTAAAATTGGATTAAATATATATTTAGCAATGTTGTTTGTTGTTGCTCAAACAATACCTACATTCATTCCGTATGTTAATAACAATCCAACTGGTGCTATTAATAATAGAGCTATAAAAAATGTTGAAATTGTAATCATTGGAATTGCAATCATTTCTTTAAAAACAGGAATATCAAATTTATTTGCAAATCTTTCAATATATACTGCTAAAAAACTAACTCCTACAATTGGTAATATTTGACCCTCAAATGAAATTTTTCATGGATAACCAGTCTTAATAAATGAAACAGTTTCATCTCAATTAAATAAACCTCCGTGCTTTCCATCCATTATTGAGTTAGTTGTCAATAAACCATGAAAACATAAAACTACTCCAATAGATATACCAATTGCTTGACTCCCTTTCATCAATTTAAATATTGATCAAGGAATCATAATAGAAAAAGCTAAAACTAAACTATCAGATAATGTTCTAAACATAAGTCCTATAGCTGCTGCAACTTTTCCTGTGCTAGCTATAGTTCCTGCAGCTATTTTTAATTCATCATTCCCCTCAGTGTTAAAGCCAAAGTTAATTCCATTAAACACATTTGATAATGTTGCTACAATAGCCATTGTTATAAGCAAAGGAATTAATGGTTTAACAATTATTGCTATACCATCTGTGAAAGCTTTAAAAAAGCTTTCTGACTTGTTAACTCTTACTTCAAAGTCATTGGGCACTTCATCATAAGAAATTTTTAAAGCCTTTAATAAGTTTAAGAAAACTTGCTCAATATTCTTGTTAATGATTAATTGGACATAATCTTCTTTTAATAATGTTTTTACAAAAATTATAGAACTTTTAAGCTTGCTTAAGTCTAGTTTTGACTTGTCAATAACCTTAATTCTAATTCTTGTTGAACATCTATTAATTAATTCGATGTTTTTTATTCCACCTACAGCTTCTCTTACTTTTTTGCATTCATCATAAAAGTGACTGTTAATTTTTACATGTCTCATTTTTTTAAACCTTTCAAATAATAATAATTTCTATTAATTGATTTCATTTTAGAAATTATTCTAATTACATTATAAGTTAATTTTTGTTTGTATTTTCACACTTAAAGTAGAAACCTATAATTATAAGTTAGCTTAAATTTATAAATAAAAAAGTAGCCTTTGGCTACTTAAGTTATTGTTTTAAATTACGCATGCATCACATTCATAGTTTTCACTATCTTCTAATACTTCTTGTCTTACACGTACGTAGTAGATTGATGCACATTTTTTCTTAAATGCATGAATATATGCTTTATTTAAGTCACGAGTTGTAACTTGGTCTGTCATAAATAATGTCAATGAAATAGCTTGATCAACGTGTTGTTGAGCCGCTGCAACAATATCAATAATTGGCATTGGTCCAACTTCATATGCACCTAAAGCATAGTAAGCCATATTGTCAAAATTAATGTTGTAAGCAGGAACATAAATTCTACCTAATTTTCCTTCTTTACGTACTTCAATTGGTGCTACAACTGGTTGTAAACTTGGAGTACATGAAGATAAGTAACTAATTGATCCTGTAGGAGCAACAGCCATTAAGTGTGAATTTGCGATTCCATCTTTTTTAATTAATTCAACTAATTCAATTCAATCTTGTTGAGTTGGAATAGTTACATTATATTGAGCAAATAATTCTCTAACTCTTTGTGTTTCAGGAGTTCATTTGTCTTGTGCACATTTAGTATATTTATTAAATCAACTTCCATCAGCAAATTGTGATGTTTCAAATCCATCAAATGTACCATATTGTAAAGCTAATTTATGTGATGCTTTAAATGCATTGTATGCCATTGCATAGAAAAACATATTTGTGAAATCAACAGCTTCAATTGAGTTATATCAAATAAAGTTTGTCGCTAAGAAACCATGTAAGTTCATTGCTCCTAAACCAACAGCGTGATTTTTTTTGTTACCTTGTTGAATTGATGGTGCACTACTTAAATCACTTGTTCGTGAAACTAAATCTAAAGCATTAATTGAATGTTCAATAACTTCTGCAAATTCAGCTCCACTTTCCATTACTTTAGCAATGTTAAGACTTCCTAAATTACAACAAATATCATCTCCCATTGTTTTGAAACTTAAATCATCATTAAACGTACTTGGTGTTGAAACTTGTGCAATTTCACTACATAAGTTACTCATAACAATTCTTCCAGTCGCAGCATGAGCATTATTATTGTTTACAGTATCGTCAAATAAAATGTATGGATATCCACTTTCAAAATGTAATTCTGCAACAGTTAAAAAGAACTTTCTTGCATTAATATAAGTTTTTTTAATGTTTGGGTTTTTAACTAAATTCTCATACTCTTGAGTGATTGATATATCTGACATTGCTTTTCCATATTCTCTTTCAACATCATAAGGACTGAATAAAGCCATTTCCTCATTTTTTTGAGCTAATTCAAAAGTAACATCTGGGATAACTAATCCTAAAGATAAAGATTTGATACGAATTTTTTCATCAGCGTTTTCTCTTTTAGTGTCTAAGAAAGACATAACATCAGGGTGATGAGCATTTAAATAAACAGCTCCTGCCCCTTGTCTTTGACCTAATTGATTAGCATATGAGAATGAATCTTCTAATATTTTCATAACTGGAATAACACCAGTTGCTTGATTTGCAATATGTTTAATTGGTGCACCTAATTCACGTAAGTTAGTTAAACATAAAGCAACCCCACCACCACGCTTTGATAATTGTAATGATGTTGTAACTGCACGACAAATTGATTCCATGTTATCTTCTACTCTTAATAAATAACATGAAACATATTCTCCACGTTGTTTTTTACCAGCATTTAAGAATGTTGGTGTAGCTGGTTGAAATCTACCTAGCATTAATTGTCTTAGCGTTTTTGTTGCAGAATCAAAATTACCATTTCCTAAAAATAAAGCATTCATAACAGCTCTATCTTCAAAGTTTTCTAAGTATTCTTGACCATCAAATGTTTTTAAACCATATGAATTGTAAAATTTCATAGCTCCCATAAAACTTGGAAATTCACGTTTAAATCCATAAGCAATATCAGTAATTTCTTCAATTTGTTGAATAGTATACTTATTAATTACTTCTTCTTCGTAGTATCCATTAGAAACTAAATATTCAATTCTTTCTTTAACTGAATCAAACTTTACAAATCTAGGTTCAACATGATGTTTTAAATAGGCTTTTGCAGCTTCCACATCTAATTTGAAATTATCTGATCCAGCTGCTAATATTTTAGCTCTGGCATTTAAAGTAACATATTCATCACTTTCATCTGTACCAGATAATGTATTTATTTTTTTATCTTCCATTTTTATTTCCTCAAAAGTCTTTCAATATTTTATTAATTTTTTCTACATCGTTTTGAGTTCCTAATAATTCAAATTGATATAACAATGGCACATTAAGTTTTTTTGAAAGAATTGGTCCTGCCATTGCAAAAGTATTACCAAAATTAGTATTACCTGAAGCAATCACACCTCTACAAAAGTTTCTGTTTTTTTCATTGTTTAAAAATTTAATTACTTGTTTTGGAACTGCTCCTGAAGTAAATTCTCCACCACCACTATATGTTGGAGTTATCAATACATAATCAGAATCAGCATTAATTTCTTCTTCTAATTCGTATGGTATTCTTGAATTTTTAACACCTAGTTTTTGAATAAATCTATGTGTATTATTTGAAATTGATGAGAAGTAAACAACATGTACTTCTCCTTTAGGCTTGACAATCTCTTCGCCTGAAACTAATTTAATATCATCATGCATTTTTTAGAACTCCCAGTCGTCATCTTCTGTTTCTTCTGAAACACCCATAATATATGATGAACCATTCCCTGAAAAGAAATCATGGTTTTCATCTGCTCTTGCTGATAGTTGTGTGAATATTTCTGGTTCAATTCTAGTTTCTTCTTCTGTAAAAGGTGAATCATATCCTAAATTTTGTAAAAATTTACCTGCATTATATACACTAAATCTAACTGCATCATCGGCTAATCCAAAACCATCATATAATTCTTTTAAATAAGCAGTTTCTAAGTCAATTAGTTCGTATAGCAATTTAAATACAAAGTCTTTCATTTCAGCTTGTTTTTCTGGTGAAAGCTTGGCAACTTTCTTTTGATATTTATATCCACTGTAATAGTTGTGAATAACTTTATCTCTTAAAATTAATCTAATAATATCTGAAGTATTTGGCAATTTACCTCTAGCTGATAAGTAAAAAGGCAAGTAGAAACCTCCATATAATAAGAAACCTGGCATTAAAGCTGCAGCAACTTTTGATTTTAACGGATCATCGTTTACATAATAAGGAATTAATGCTTTTGCTCTTTCTTGTAATGTTTCTGCATTAATAACTCATTCATGAGCTTCTTCGATTTGTTCACTTGAACATAATGTCGAGAAAATTGAACCATATGATCTAGCATGAACAGCAACCATAAATGCAAAGTTTGTATAAATAACTTGTTCGTGATCTGTTAATGAATTAGGAACTTGTGCAACATCTCCAACAGTTGCTTGAATTGTATCTAATAAAGTTAACCCTGTAAAAGTTCTTGTAATTAATTCTTGTCACTCAGGTGTCAATGTTCTTCAAGATGTTAAATCATTTGAAACTGGAATTTTTTCAGGTAACCAGAAGTTTTGTGTAATTCTATTTCAAACCTCTAAATCTTTTTCGTCATTTACTACATTTCAGTTTACTGAACGCATTTTACCTTTAAATCCTTGTTGCGCGTACTCAATAGGCGAAACAGATTCATTATAGTATTGATTTTTTATTTTAGCCATAATAATTATATTCCTTTCGTTTTTCTCTATTATAAATTCAACTAAATAAAAAAATTTCTTCCTAGTCTTTTGGACATAAAAAGAAACTTTAATAATTAAAGAGTGGTTTTTCACTTATAGTCTTCAAATTGGTTTGAAGGCGGGGTCAGTAGCCCATTATGCTACCCTGTATAAGTTTCTTTTATATTCAGTTGTAAATTAATAATAATTTTTTATTTTTAAAAAATCTTAAAATTTGCTATTGTATTTATTTTTTTTCTATTTAAAATGTTGCAATTTATACAACACACCAATAGAATCAACAACTTTTTCTTTTTGCTTCAACTTTTTATATTGTGTTAACAATTTATTTACTTTAAATTCAATCAATTCAAGATCTTTATGTGTGTATGACATCATATTTTTTTTATAAGGACCAAAAGCAATAATATAGTATTTAAGCAATGTTTCTCATGAATATTCAAATGCTTTTGGTGTTTTTGGATCAATTGTAATAGTTAATGAAATTATTTTTAGCATTGTTGACATTTGAGAATTATAGTCAGCTATTTCTTCAAATCTATCAACCTTATTCAGTAATTTTAAAAAGTTTTTAATATCGAGATTTATAGATTTAAATTTTACATTTTTATAATTAAATTCAAATTTTTCTTCATTTTCACTGTAAAAATGCATAGTTTGCACTATTCCAACTTTTTTAAATAAAATTAAGCAATCTCCCAATACACCATTATTTCTTTTATTTTTATTGATCATTTCCATATAATAAGTTGAATATCTCACTCTTGCTATAAAATCAATTAATTTTTCATTTCTAAACTTTATTTTTTTAAATTCTTTAAATTTTTTAGAGTGCTTTATAGTTCAAGTTGGATTAAAGTCTTTTTGATTTATTGGAGACACACAATGAACTGTTTTAAGAGCTCCTTCAAAAGTCTTTATGTTTATCTTTCCCTGTTCTTTAGATGAACTTAAAAATAATGGTAAATATGCATAAATTGCCTCATAAATTTCTTCCCCTTCTGATATAACTGAAATATTTTTTAGATTATCCCTTAAAAAAATTGTTGTTATCTTAGAAAGTTCATGAATCAATTTAAATTTTTGTTTAATATCAATTATATCTCAGTTGTCTTTTTTGAAGTTTAAAATAAAAGCATTCAATTCATCTTCATTTTTTAAAAATTGAACCGTTGGTGCAAGCCATTCTTTTTCTTCTGAACTAAGTTCTCTTCCTTTTTTGTAAGCTTCAGATATATTTTTTCTTGTAAATACTTTTTTTATTTTATCTACCATATCAGCTGGTTTTAGAACATCTATCATAAGCATTGTAACTAAAAAAGGATAAACTATTGAATAGTAATATTTATTTAGATTTTCACTTTTAAAATTTATATCATATTCAAATTTACTTGTTAAAGCACATAAACTAGCAAAAGTTCAATAATAGTTCTGATTAAGAGCTTCTGAATTAACAAAAGATGTTTTTATAATATGGTTTAAAACAAATCCTTCAATTACTTCCTTAATAAAAATTTTACTGATTTCATCTAATTCTTTAAATTTTGATTCTATATTTTTATCTTGAAATGTAAAAATAAAAAGTTCATTATAATTTTTAATTATGTAGTTTGATATTTCACTATATTTTTCAGGTTCAATATTAATCAATGATTCATTTTTTCACAATTGAAATTGAAATAGTGAATAATAAGTAACATCGTATATTTCATTAACTTTTTCTTTTAAATCATTATTAATTTTTTTAAAAATAGAAGATGCGTCTTTTTTAACGTATTCATCAAAATATGCTCAAAAAACTGTGTCTAAACGATTTATCATAATTTATCTTCTTTCTAAATATTTTTAATAAAGTCTTTAATAGAATTAATTGCTAACTGTGAAAAATTTTCATTTTTTAGTTTTCTAATTTCCTGTTTTGTAATTTTTCTATTAGGTTTTTTAAAATCAATTTCATCAACAATCCCTCAGTTAGCTTTCATAGGTTGAAAGTTTGAAGCTGAAGCCTTATTGATGTAATTTAGCAATGCACCTGATACAGATTTTGAATCTGGAATATTCATTTGTTTGTTGTTCAAAAAGTTTGCTATATTGATTGCTGTTATTAATCCTGAAACACAAGATTCCACATATCCTTCAACACCTGTTATCTGTCCTGCAAAAAATATATTTTTGTTCGATTTAAGTTGTAAGTATTTATTAAGAACTTTTGGAGAGTTAATAAAGTTATTTTTATGCATAACACCGTATCTAACAAATTTTGCATTTTCTAAACCAGGTATCATAGAAAAAATTCTTTTTTGCTCAGGTCATTTTAAATTTGTTTGAAATCCGACTATGTTATAAAGCCTGTCACTTGCGTCATCCTGACGTAATTGAACGACTGCATGGTTTCTTGTTCCATCAGGTTTATCTAAACCTCTTGGTTTCATTGGACCAAATAATAAAGTATCCAGTCCTCTTTTAGCCATTGCTTCAACTGGCATGCATCCTTCAAAGTATTTTAGTTCAGCTTCTCCAGGCAAATGACCAATAGCAATTTCTGCTTTAATTAATTCATTGTAAAAATTTAAATATTCTTCTTTTGACATAGGACAGTTTATATAATCATTAGTTTCACCTTTGTCATATCTATTTTTTTGATAAGCTATGTTCATATTGATTGAATCCTTTTCAATGATTGGAGCAACCGCATCATAAAAATAGAAATCATCACTTCCTATAAGTCGAGTAATCTCAGATTGTAATTTATCAGTAGTTAGTGGCCCCGAAGCAATAAGAGTTATTTCATTAGGGTCAATTTTTTCAACTTCTTTATCAACTACTTCAATATTTTTATTCGAACTAATTTCTTTTGTTATGTATTCTGAAAATAAAACTCTATCAACTGCTAAACTTCCTCCAGCTGGAACTTGTGCGTATTCAGCTGCTCTTATTATTAAAGAATCTAAAAGTCTCATTTCTTCTTTAAGAGTACCAACTGCATTAGTCATTTCATTACTTCGTAAAGAATTTGAGCAAACTAACTCAGCAAACCCGTCCAAAAATTGGACGGGATTTTTAGTTATTCTTTTTACTTCATAAAGCTTAACTTTTATATTTCTTTTTGCTAATTGATATGCAGCTTCTGTGCCTGCTAAACCAGCTCCGATAATATTTATTGTTTTATTATTCATTAATTCATTAACCCTGCTTCATAAAGTTTTTTAAATCTACCTGGAGTTGAGATTAATTCATCATAAGTTCCTTGTTGAACGATTCCTTTTCCGTTTGCACCAAGAACAATTATTTGATCAACACTTTTAATAGTTGATAAACGGTGAGCAATAGTTACACTAGTTCTACCTTTCATTAATTTATCCAACTCAGCTTGAATTTCTTTTTCTACAATATTATCTAAAGCAGAAGTGGCTTCATCTAAAATCAAGAAGTCAGGATTTTTCAAGAATACTCTAGCAATAACTAAACGTTGTTTTTGACCACCAGAAAGTAAGAAACCTCTTTGACCTAAAATAGTTTTATATCCATCTTTTAGCGAAATTATGAAATCATGTAAATTTGCCTTTTTGCAAGCTTTCATAATTTCTTCATCAGTCGCGTCAAATTTTGCATATCTAATATTTTCAAAAAAATCTCCAAATAAAATTTGTGGTTCTTGTTCTACATACCCTACTCTGCTTAGGTAAGCTGGTAAGTTAATTGTATTTAAGTCATGTGAATCTTTAATTAAAGCGTCTTCGTTTTGATATTTTCCTTCAACCATTATTTTTCCATCAACAGGCATATAAAATCTTAATAATAGTTTAGCAATTGTTGATTTACCACTACCTGTTTCACCAACAAAGGCGTATGATTTACCTTTCTCGAATGTAATATTCATTTTTGGTAAAATTGTTTTTTCAGGTTTTTTAGGATAAGCAAAAGCAACATTTTCAAAAGTCACTGAATTAATTTTCTCAATTAATGGGCCTTCAGGGTTTGGTTTAATTGTTGGTTCTGGATCTGTTAATTCTGATATTCTTTGAGCAGCGTTTTGAGCTCTTGTTGCAGAACGCAATGTTGGAATTAACATTGCAATAGCTCCAACAACAAATGAAACTAAAACCTGCGCTAAAGGCATTTTAACTAATAATAGTTCTGTATTACCGCTTTTTAAGAAAGCAACACAAAATATAATAACAAATAAAGGCATCATTGCTGAAGCTGTTATTTGAATTCATTGAGTTAGTAATGCAGATCATTGAACAGCTTTGTCACCAGCTCTATTATAAATTTCATTTAATTCTTCAACTCTTTTAACTTCATATTCTTCTAAACCAGAAGATTTAATTAAAGATATATTTGAAATTCTATCAGTCATATCTTGATCAACTTCACGTTTTCTATCAAATGCTGTAATTAATTTTCTTCTGTTTTGAATAAATATAATAACTGCAATTCCAATTGAGAAAACCATATATACAGCCATAATAACTGCTACATATCAAATTCCTGATAATATCATGATTACTACAGCCATTATTATTCCAGTTAAGAAGTAAATCATATTTGTAAAGAATTGCTGAATACCAAATGCTAATGATTGTGTATCACCAACAAGTCTTGTTAAAATATTTCCTGATACATGATCAAAGAAGAAGTCAACATCTTGTTGCGCTAATCTAATTAACATTTTTTGTCTTTGATTAATTTCAACATGTAAAGAAAATTGAGCAACACTTCAGTTAACAACATATTCAGACATAAATAAAAGTACAAGAGTTGCTAATGTGATATATAGTCAAGTTTTTCATTCTATAATAGATACTTGTCATGCTAAAAAACTTAGAGTTTCTTTTTTTTCAGTTCCAGCTAAGTCATTCATAATACCTGAAATCATCATTGTTGCAAATACTGGTAAAAAAGTTGATATTAAGGCGTCTAACATTGTGAAAAAACAAACAGTAAAGAAAAGAAATTTATTTTGACTTGCAGATTCAAATATTTGTTTCATAAAAACACCAAGTTTTTTAAATGAAAATTCCATATTTACATCAAAACCATGTTTGTTTAATTGTTTTTGATTATTGTTGCTCATTATTTACTACACCCTTTCCATCATTTTTTGAATTACCTGCGTCATATAAATCTTTGAAATGACCAGGCACTTTTTTAAGTTCGTTGAAAGTTCCTCTTTGAACTATTCCTTGTTTTGGAGCTAGAACTAATATTTCATCAACATTTTTAATTGTTGATAGACGGTGTGCAATTGTTACACTTGTTCTGCCTTTCATTAATTCATTTAATTTTGCTTGAATTTCTTTTTCTACAATATTATCTAAAGCAGAAGTAGCTTCATCTAAGATTAATAGTTGAGGGTTCTTTAAAAACATTCTAGCAATAACTAATCTTTGTTTTTGACCACCAGATAACATAAATCCTCTTTCACCAAGAATTGTGTCATAACCATCTGGTCAACTCATAATTAAGTCATGAAGTTCAGCTTTTTTACAAGCTGCAACCACTTGTTTATCTGTTGCCTCAAATCTTCCATATCTTACATTGTCATAAACATTACCTAAGAAAATAGCAGGCTCTTGCTCAACATATCCTACTTTGTCTAAATAAGATGATAGAACAACATCTTTTAAGTCAATATTTTCGTTAATTAAAACTTGTCCAATAGTTGGATCATAAAATCTTAATAATAATTTTGAAATTGTTGATTTACCTGCACCTGTTGTTCCTACAAATGCATATGATTTACCTTGTTCAAAAGTGAAATCAAATTTTGGTAATATAAGTTCTGTTGGTTTTTCAGGATAAGCAAATGCAACATCTCTAAAGTAAATATTTCCTTGGATTTTGTCAATAACTACACCTTCTTTATCTTCAAAGTGATTATTGAATCTTGGTTCTTGCTCTAAAATTTCACCGATTCTTTTTGAAGCTACATTTGATTGAGTTAAACCAACTAAAACTCTTAAGAAAGACATTAAAGGACCAATCATTAAAGCTGAAGCTGAAATCATACCTGGTAAAACTGCAGCTACATCATTTGCATCATAAATTAAAACTGTTGCAATAATCATAATTGTTTCAATTGCATTAATAATTAAGAAAATTAATGACAAGATCATTGCTTGGTAGTAGTTCATGTGTGTTGATTGTTCAAAATAAGGAACGTGTTTTTCAATAAATCTGTTTTCTTCATATTTTTCAGTTCCTGAAGCTTTAATTAATTTAACATTACTAATTCTATCAGTAACATCACCATTAACTTCTGTAACAATTTTTCTTGTTTTGTATGCAATTGGTTTCATTGGAATAAATAAAACTGCAAAAATTATAAACATAACAAGAAACACAGAAAATAAAACAATTGTTAGTGGACCTGATATTGTTGACATAACAATAATTGAGGCAATTGTTGTTAAAATACCGTTTAAAAAAGTAATTGGAATAATTCCAGTTTGTTCTCCAATAATTTGAGTATCAGAAACAACTTTTGTTAAAATTTCTCCAATTTTTTTATCAGAATAATATGACATATCCATCGAAACTAATTTTTTGTTTAAATCATTTCTCAAATCAACTTCTATTTTTTTACCTAACATACCAGCTGTTCATTGAGAAACAAAAGTTGCTAATGCCATAAAAAGAATAATAGCTATTTCAATACCAAGTAAAGTATTAAAATTTAAACCTCATCACTTTGGTAACACTTCTCCTGTTTTTTCAACTAAAACAGCTGCACTCATTTGCTCAATAATTTTAGGAGTCATTGCTGACGCAATAGATAAAATAATTACTGAAATTAACATAAGTGTTGTCCATAATTTATTTTTTTTCATATATCTAATTAATAATCCAATATATGAAGATTTTTTCTTTTTAGATTTATTTGCTTCTAATTCTGTGTTTAAATCAGATTTTTTCAATCATCTTGAAACTCTAACTTGTGGTGTTGAAGATTCATTTAGCTTTTCATTATCAAGCATTTGTTGTTCTTCTCTGTCCATAAAATCCCCTCTTTTCTAATAAAATGCCTTTGCATATTTTAAATATTTTACCACCAAAAGGCAAAATAAAAAACACCTAATGTGTTTTTAAATTTGATTTAAAATATCTGCTGCACTTTCCAATAATTTTGCACCATTTTTTAGCAAATTATTACTTGAAGATTTAAATTTTTTTAAATTTTGTGGAATTGCAAAGCACGGTTTATTTTCATTGACAACAGCGTTAAATAAAGGTTCTATTTCACTAAAATTTGAATGTTCTAAAAATACAACAGCTTTTGATAAACCATTAATAATTCTAATGTTCATTTCATTTTTATTGTTAATTGACTTGTATTTAAAACTGTTTGATTCTTCATATTCGCTTATCACTAGAAAATCTGCATAATCAACGTTTTTATTTTTATTTCAAAATTCACTTTCTATAAACTTTTGAAGTGGTTTTTTTGTAATTATAATTAATTTTCCTTGTTCTGCTATTATAAAATCAATTAATTGCTTATCAAACTTGCTCTCATCTGAAATTAAAATTGTTCTATTTTCTTTAATTAAATCAGCAATGATTTTTTTTATTGCCATTATGTTATATTCATCAATATTCTCTGAACTGCTAATAAATATTGTTTGAAAGTAATTTTGTAATAATGAAATATTACCTAAATAATAAATTATAAATGCAGGTTTCATTATTTGCTTAAGGTTATTTGGATAAAGTGGATTGATAATTGAAATGAAATTATTAGGTATTGAATTAGGAACTTGAATTAAGTTCTGAGTTTCTATTTTTTCTTTTCTATCTAATGCATCATAAATTTGCTCTCAATCACCATGATACTTTAGTGAGAAATATAATAATACATTGTCCATTATTAATTTAAATACATTATTCTATTTGCAATAATTTCATTAAACACGTTGGCACTCTCTTTATTAATTGATGAATGTATTCTTGCTTCAATACCAACAACAGCTTGGTCATGCAATGCAAATTCATCATTAATAGCCGAAGATCAAGCTTTAACATTAATTAAGTCATCTTCATTTTTTCCTGTTTTAGATTTATAAGAATTGGGAACTCTAACAACAAACTTGTATAATTTTGCGTTTCCATCTTTTGAAGTATATGCAACTTGTGCATCTCCTTCAATTTGTCCGATTATATTTACTAAATTCATATGAACTCCTTTTTATTATTCGTCAGACACCTGACATAATATAGTTAAGGAAAAAAATAAAAAAATAACATTAAAAGTTATTTTCTAAAATATCTTTAATTGGTTTGTAACTCTTTCTGTGTATTGGAAGTACCCCAAACTGTTTAGTTTTTTGTAAATGTTCTTTAACACAATATCCTTTATGTAAATCAAAATTATATTTTGGATAAATTTTTGCATAATCAATCATTATGCTATCTCTGGTTGTTTTTGCCAAGATAGAAGCTGCTGCAATGGATTGGCTTAAATCATCACCTTTTATAAAAGCTACACAATTATAGTTATCTATATTTATTTTTTCAGCATCAGTTAAACTTATAATTGGTTTAGGTTTTAAACTAGTGATTGTATTGATCATACCTAACCTACTAGCTTGCTTTGGATTTAATATATCAACATCACCAGCTTCAATTATTTCAATAGCATAACTTATTGCAACTGTTTTAATTTCTTCGCAAAGTATTTCTCTTTGTTTTTTAGATAACTTTTTTGAATCTCTAATTAATGTATTTTCATAATCGCTTGGTAATATAACACTAGCAACAACAACAGGTCCAGCCATTGCTCCTCTTCCAGCTTCGTCACTACCGCTAATAAAATCAGTATTATTTTCTAGTCTAATTTGAGTATCAAATAAAATTCTTGATTTATCTATCATAAATCTGTTATGTCCTCAATAGCTTTTTCATTTCTAACTTTTGAAGCTTTTTCCATTTCTTCTGGAACAACTTCTAAAATTCTTTCATAAGAAACTTTAGTAAATTCATTTCCTATGATATCTCTCATAAATGCATCAATAACACGATCATAATCAAGTAATTCATCATTCATATATCATTTTCTTACTTTTGCTATCATTTCAAAAATAATAAAAGTATCTGCAATTTGAATTGGTCTTTGCAGCCTTGGAGAAATTTTATAATGGTTTTCAATTAATCCTTCATAGTGATTAAACAAGTATTGCATCAATTTTCCTGCAACTCTTTCTTTTGGATAAACATTTTCTCTAATAGAATTAATCGCACATATATTTGTAGCTACTGTTTCATTCTCTAATTTAGCTGGCAAGACTCCAGGTGTATCTAATAAAGAAATAAATTGTGATAAATGAATTAATTGTATTCCTCTTGTTAAACCAGGTTTATTTCCTGCTTTAACACTTTTATTTTTAATTAATCTATTAATAAAGGTTGATTTACCAACATTTGGAATTCCAATAACTAAAACATTAATTAAAGAATTGACCATTCCTTTTGCTTTATCTTTTTCTTGCTTTTCTTTTGTTGCCTTATTAATTAAATCAATTAATGGTTTAACAATATTTTTTTGTTTGTCATCTAATACCATTACAGTATTATTTTTTTTCTCATAATAATCAACTCATTCTTGAGTTACTTTTGGATCAGCAATATCTGCTTTTGATAAAACATATAAAATAGGTTTATTTTTTAATATTTTTGAAAAGGTTAAATTACGAGATGAATATGGAGCACGAGCATCCAAAATCTCAATAACTAAGTCAACCACGGGAATTTTTTCTTCAATGTTTTTTAAAGTCTTATTCATATGACCTGGAAATCAGTTAAATTCTGCACTCATAATTTTTTCTCCTTTTTAATCTTTTTATATTATAACAAATAAAAAAACTCTCATTTAACATGAGAGTTATATTGTTGAATAATTGACAACTATTTTTTATCAGCTTTTGTTGGTAAAATTTCTTTAATTCTTGCAGCTTTACCTGATAATTTTCTGATGTAGTAAATTCTAGCTCTACGTACACGTCCACGTTTAACAATAGTAACTTTATCAATAATTGGTGAATGTAGTGGGAAAGTTCTTTCTACGAATACACCATTTGATAATTTTCTAACAACAACAGAATAAGTAATACCTGAACCTTGAGTTTTGATTACCAATCCTTCAAATGTTTGAATACGGAATTTTTCTCCCTCTTTAATTTTAACGTCAACTTTAATAGTATCCCCTGATGTAAAATCTGGTAAGTCGTTACGTAATTGGTTGTTAATAATATCGTATTTTGATTGTGTTGTTTTTGTTGCTTTTGATGCCATATTATTTATCTCCTTTCGATTTTCTAAGATTTTCTAATAATTGTATTTGTATTTTGTTTAATTTTGATTCATCAATTAAATCTGGTCTTTTATTAAAAGTAGAGATTAATTGTTGCTCGTCTCTTCACTTTTGAATATTAGCGTGGTGTCCACTTAAAAGGACTTCAGGAACTTTGTCTCCCCTATAATCATGGGGTTTTGTATATACTGGATAATCCAATAAATTATTTTCAAAACTTTCTTGTTCATGTGATTCAGTATTTATAACTCCTGGTAGAATTCTAGTAATAGAATCTAACATTATTAATGAAGGCAATTCTCCACCGGTTAACACATAATCACCAATAGAAATTTCAATATCAATATATTTTAATATTCTTTCATCAAAACCTTCATAATGACCACAAATTATAATAATATGGTCATACTCACTTGCAAATGTTTTTGCAATGTTTTGATTTCAAGTCTTCCCTTGTGGAGATGTTAGTATAACTATTGAGTTATCTGTTTTAACTGATTCAATTGCACTAACAACTGGATCACACATTAAAACCATTCCTCTTCCTCCACCAAATTGATACTCGTCTACTTGATTATGAGGCAATGATGTAAAATCTCTAATATCAATAATTTCTAATTCAATCTTTTCTCGCTCTAAAGCTTTTTTAATAATTGATTCAGAAATATAAGACTTAATGATATTTGGAAATAAAGTTAGAATTGAATATTTCATTATTTTAATCCTTCAATGTTTTTTAAAGTTATAATTTTTGATTCATCATCAATGTTTTTACTATACACATCAACTAAAGGTACTCAAAATGCTTTTTCTTCATTTTCAAATAAAACTTTAATTAAATCATGATTACCATTAAACATTGTTTCAATAACTTTGCCATTCTGATTGTTATAAATAACAGAATAGTAAGTTAAATCATAGAATATTGAGAATGCATCATTATCATTTAAATATTTTATTTTCTTGCCTTTAAAGATCTCAACTTCATTAATATGATTATGTTGCTTAAAATAAACAACTAAATAATTCTTTTGCATACTAATTGATTCAACTTGTTTTGGAATAATTACATTATTAGCATTTTCGATAAATAAAAGTTTAATTTCACTTATGTCATTTGCTTCGATGTTTTTTTCTAGAGCTATTTTAACAGCCCCTTTAATACCAAATGTATTTACAATTTTTCCAATAGATAATAAATTTTTATTTTCCATTTTGTGTCCTTGCTAATTTAAAGTGGTTTTAAAACAAATTTTTATTCTGTTTGAATTATTTCTTGTTAGCAAGTTTTGCTTCGTGTAATGCTTTCATTACACCTTGTTTTGATAATAATTCTCTAACAGTTTCAGTTGGTTGAGCTCCGTTTTGTAATCATTTTAAAGCTAACTCGTTGTTAATTTTAATTTCTGATTTTAATGGGTCAAATGTTCCAATTAATTCTATGTATTGACCATTACGGTTAACTCTTGAATCAGCAGCTACTATTCTGTAGAAAGGCGCTTGTTTTTTACCAATTCTTTTTAATCTAATTTTTACCATGTTTCCTCCTATAATTTTTAAAACCTTATTTAATTTTACTAAAAATAAAAAAGGTGTCAAGTAAAACTACTTAACTTCCCTTATTTTTTATTTATATCTATGATTTATCGGTCTCATTCTTCATTCAACAATACTAAATATTGAGAATGCTACGCTATATCTTAAGATATTTCAAGCAAATATTGATAAACCTATAGCAAAGTTAATATCACCTACATTTTCAAGTTTACCATCAGAATGATCATGTCCTTCATGAAATAATTGCATTGTGTGGTTGTGAACATGATCATGATGAGATGTTAAGCCATCAAGATACATACCTAATACAAACATACCTGTTGTAATGATTGATGCTAATAATATCATTACGGGAATAGGAGTAAATCTTTTTAATCTTGCTTTTGTTTTATCAGTATCTCTGTGTATTGGGGAATTGTTAAATACTACGTTAAATACAGCTCATACCATTCAGACTATTAATACATTTTGAGGTGCTTCTATTACAGTTGATCAAATTCCATGTTCTCCACCATGAATTCCAAAATGAATAAAAGGGTTTAATAATCCAATAATTGATGAAAATATTGGCCCTAATGTTGCTATTGATATACATATGAACGCAATATCCAAAAATCTAAAGTCAATTCATAACTGACCTGAACCTACTGGTAATGCAACTTTTTCAAAGAAAATATCTAAAGCGCTCACTGTCGCTGTTAAAGCTAAAAATACAGAAGTTAATACCATTTTATAAATAAGTCTTCTTCTTGACATTTTAAATTCAACCGACAATTTAAATTCATTTTTTTCAATATGATCATGACCTCCTTTTTCATCAAAATGATGAATACCATGATAATGATCTTCTTTTCTATGTTCTTTTTTGTTTATTTCTTCTTCTTCAAGCAAACTTATATCTTTTAAATAAGTACCAAATTCTTTTTTTTCTCTTTTCATGTTTTCTCCTAATTTATAAAAATTATAAATAAGAAATATAACTTTTTCAAGTAAATATTAAAAAATAAATTAATATAAGATAAAATAAAAAAAGAAAAGAGGAAAATATATATGTCAAAAAACAATGTATTAGATATGATCGTTGAAATTCCTAAAGGTTCATCTAATAAATATGAAGTAGATGCAAAAACAGGAAGAATTATTTTAGATAGAGTTTTATATGGTGCAAACTTTTATCCAGGCGAATATGGAATGGTTGAAAACACACTAGACTGAGATGGAGATCCATTAGATGTTATTAGTTTATGTACTTACCCTACAATGCCTGGTGTTCAAGTAAGCGTTAGAATTTTAGGATCAATTAAAATGATTGATGCCGGAGAAATTGATACTAAATTATTTGGAGTTTTTAATGATGACCCAAGATTTAGTTCATATGAAAAATTAGAAGATGTACCTCAACATTTACGCGATGAAATTGAAAACTTCTTCTTACAATACAAAGCTTTACAAAAAAAATCAGTAAAAATTAATGGTTGAGGAACTTTAGAAGAAGCAATTGAAGAATTACATGAATGTAAAGAAAGATTTATTGAATATAAAGACAGACTTGAAGCTGGTGAAAGAGATTTAATTTTATCTGAGTGAAAAGCAAAGGGAATTGGGCAAGGATAATTAATAAATAATTACCAAAAAATATGAAAGCAATATTTAAAAATAATTTTAAGTATTTAGTTTTAATTTCATTAACTTTATCATTTCTATTAAATTTTCTTTTAATAATTACTGTTTATTTTTTAGGAAATTTAAATATAAGTGGTTTTAATAAGTCTCTTTTTATAGAATTTGAAACACCTACCTTTTTGGTTAGTGAAGCTTTTAGAATTATTGTATACATTTATTTAATTTATAAACTTGTAATTTCAATACGCAATGGTGAAGAATTTAAAATTAAATTTGCAGTTTATATATTATTGTTAATTTTTGTAGTTATACCTTATATTGAGCATTTTCAAACATTTGATAGTTCTTTTTTAAATGATTATTTTGATTCTCATTTAAATTCTAATTCTATCAGTAGAGAAGAATTTCTTAAAGTAAGTAAAAATAAATTATTAATTTTTAATATTATTTCATCTATTATTTTAATTTTAATAATTTTTCGTTTTGTGTTATACACAATACATATATTAAATGTTTTAAAAGTTAAAAGAGAAGTCAAAAATATCGAAGAAAGAGGTTATTAAGCCTCTTTTTTTACATATAAACAAAAGGTCCAACTCATTTTGCATTTTCTCAAAAATGTGCATTTTTAATCAAGGGTAAATAACTTATTTTAATGTTTTGTGCATAAGTTCTGGCACTAACAAAATCTTGAACATATTCTTCTAAAGCTAATTTAACTAATGAACTAATTTCATTACTGTAACTATATTCAATAGCTTCTTTCACTTTAAGTGAAAAAAAGTATGACATTATCATTGAAATAAAACCTATAAAGAAAAAAACTGAGAACATCGGTATTTTTCAAATTCATAAAATAATTTTATCTACATTTTCACTTGATCTACCGCTCATATAGCCAAACAAGATGCAATTCATTAATAAACATATACACATTAACGCTAGTGACAGGAAAGGAATAGTTACCAATAACCATTTATATCCTCTAACTAATCAATTTTTTTCATTTATTTTTGATGCTATTCATAACCTAGAGATAATATAATCAATTTCATAACCAACTGATTCAAATATTTTTTTAGATATTACAATTTGTTTCTTGCTTTTATTTAAATTTCTAAATAAATTAATATAATTTTCAGTATCTGCATAAATAATTTCATAATCAACTAAATGATATATTCTTTTAAACTGTTCAATTATTCTTTCTATTTCTTTAGAACTAATAACATCGTTATATGAATTGATTCTTGGCACTTGATAATTCATGTAAGCTCTATTGAAATACAACACCGAAAAGAGCAACGATATCATCACAATAAAGTTAACTATTAATAGCATTAAATTTATAATAAATAAACTATCCATATTATCACCTATATTGATTATAAAAAAAATAACACCTAAGTGTTATAAAAATATTTTTATTAATTTATTATATTTTCGAGAATTAAATCGCTTTTACCTAAATTGCATCTTTTACATAATGTTCATAAATTTGATAAATCTGAATTTCCACCTTTTGCAATAGGAACTTTATGATCAATATGTAGTACAAGTGAACTATCATTTTTCTTTGATTCACCGCAGACTTGACACGTTAAATTATCTCTATTAAGAATTTGAATGCGAACTCTATCACTGACAAGGCTTCTTTCATATCTTCTCCTAAATTCTTCTGAAGATCTTTTTGCTTTTTCTTTTTCGACACTTTCTAACATATCAAATATTTGTTCAAAAGTTTTAATCATATTTTCTCTGTAACTATTTCTTCCAGCAGGTGTCACATATCCTTTTGATAAGTTAATATTGAAATCAACAGCAGGTTTCATATAATTAGAAAAATAAATTTCTTTTTCATATTTGTAAAATTTTTTAGGTTTAATTTTTGAAGTCAAGATAATTTCTAAATTTGTTTGAGCAAATGATTCATTAATTTCTTTTTCATATTCTTTTTTAAATTGTCTGTTAGCTATTATAGTTCCAACAATATTTCTAATTTGAATTTCATTTTCATATAAATAATTATAGCAAGCGCTATATAGGCAAAAATTATCATAAGTTTTTTTACCATTAAAGTGATTGAATTGAAGCACTATGTGTCTAGCATTTAGTTCTTTAAATCTTTCTTTATAAACTGAATCAATTTCATTTCTTTTTTTTATTGCTTCGCTTAATCCAATTATTTTATCTCTTATTTTTTTAGCTTTATGAGAAAAACAAGAGGAAATTACTACTATTAAAATTAAACATATTAGAAGAAATCCTATAATAAATAAACTATCCATTTTATCACCTATAATTGTTATTTAATTAAATAGCTGCATTATGATATACGTTTTGTACATCTTCTAATTCATCAAGCTTATCTAATAATATTTGTAATTGTTGTTTTAATTCACTATCTGCAACTTCAATGTAATCATCAGTTGGAATTAATTTAATTTCTGATATTAAGTATTCTTCAATTCCTAATTCATCTAATGAATGTTTAACAGCATTAAATGATTTATAAGGAGCGGTGACAATTACCATGTCTTCTTCAACTTCTACATCATTTACATCAACTTCACTCAACATTAATTGTTCAAGTATTTCTTCTTCTGTTTTACCTTTAAAGGCAAACATTGAAACTTCTTCAAACATAAATGCAACTTTTCCTTCTGGATTTCCATTATTTTTATTAAATACTTCTCTAATATTTGCAGCTGCACGGTTAACATTACTTGTTAAAGCATCAACTATAATAGCTGTGTTTCCGGGTCCCATACCTTCATATCTATTTGACACATAGTTTTCTGCATCTCCACCAGATGCTCTTTTAACTGCTCTATCAATGACTTCTTTTGGAATTTGATTTGATTTAGCTTTATCAATTAAAGCTCTTAAAGCTAAGTTTGAAGATGGATCAGTTCCACCAGCTTTAGCTGCCATATAAATTTCTTTACTAGCTCTACCATTTGCTGCAGATTTTTTAGCTGCTGTTTTGGCCATTGAGGCGGCGCGAACTTCGTGTGCTCTTCCCATATTAAAACTCCTTTTTAATTTTTTCTATATTTCTTATAACTTCTTCAACTTTTTCGTCTAAGTTATTATTGTTTGCATCAATAACTAAAAATGGAAAGTCATTTTTATGTTCTTGGTAGTACTCTTCATATGATTCATTTAATATTTTTCAATACTCATTATCAATACTTAATTCTGCAGATCTTCCACGTTCATTAATTCTTCTAATTGAAGTTTCATCGCTAACTTTTAGGTAAACAACTAAATCAAATTTTAATCTATCGTTTGGATACTTTAAGTTTTCTGAAACGACATATTGGAAAAAATCACAATAAGTTTTATAATCAGTATCATCGACATTACCCATTTTATGACCTACGTTCATGAATATTGGATCTTCAATAATTGTTCTGTCAAAAATTTTGTTCTTCAAATCTTTTGCAGCAAATAATTGTTTTGATCTTGCAGTTAACATGAATATTTGCATTCTAAAAGCATAAGCTTTGATATCTTTATAGTAATCTTCAAAGTATGGATTTTCATATATGGGTTCTGGAAAAATTTCATAGTTTAATCTATTTGATAATTCTTGAGATATTGATGATTTTCCTGCTCCAACTGTTCCAAAAATAGCTATTTTCATATTTTCTACCTTTCCTTATTTAACTTTTAAATCTTCTTTTCTCTTTGTTGATTGATAAATTCCATAGAACTTTTTAACTTCATGAGGTTTTAATTCTCTATATCTTCCAACTTCTAAATCATCAACTTCCAAAAACTCAATCTTAGTTCTTTTTAACTTCATTAAATTTGCTTCAATTGCTGAAAACATTTGCTTAACGTGGTGCTTTTTTCCTTCAGCAATTGTCATTTCAACAATTGTTTGATCTTTTTCTTGGTCATAATTTAATAATTCAGCTTGAATTGCTTTTGTAAAGTAATCATCTTCAATTTTCACACCTTTTAATAATTGACTAACTTGTTGTTTTGAAACTTTTCCTTTACATAATCCTTGATATGTTTTAAAAAATTCATATCTTGGGTGCATAACAAAATTGGCAAACTCTCCATCATTAGTCATAATAATTAAACCACTAACATCATAGTCAAGTCTTCCGACAGGATAAACTCTTGTGGGCACATCTTTGAAATAATCAGCGACTGTTTTTCGTTGCTTTGGATCATACATTGTTGTTAAAACTAGTCTTGGCTTATTAAACAAGTAATAAAATTTTTCATTATTCTTAGTTGTTTGTTTTCCATTAACTTCAATATCAGCATCAGGAGATGCTTTAAAACCAAGTTCAGTAATTACGACACCATTAACTTTAACTTTACCTTCAACAATTAATTTTTCTGCGTTTCTTCTTGAAGTAATTCCTCTAGCTGAAATGATTTTTTGTAATCTTTCCATTAAAACATTCCTTCATCAGATTCATCTTCAAAGATATCTTCCTCTGAGACCATTTCTTCAGTAATTTTTATTTCTTCTTCAAAATTATTTTCTTCATCTTCATTTTTGTATGAAGCAAAATCAATTTGAGGTAACGCTTCAAATCCACCTGTTATGTTAAATAACTTAAAGAAATTATCAGTTATTGTATAAAGGTTTGCTCCTGTTGAAGTTTTACCAACCGCTTTAATTAATTTTTTTTGTCTTAATCTATATATTTGGTATGAACATTCAGCTTGTCTTATCAATTCAATGTCATGTTTTGAAATTGGTCCTTTATAAACAATAATTGATAATACTTCTATACTTGAATTTGATAGTCTAGAATTATTTACTTCTAATTCTAATTTTGCAAAATATTCGTGTAATTCTGGTTTTGTTTGTAATCTATATTTGTTTTTTCCAAATTTTTGAATAGAAAAAGCACAGTCAGGATCTGAAGAATATTTTTTTTCTAACTCTAAAATAGTTTCTTGAATTGTTACTGGTCTAACATCTTCTAATACATTTTGTAAATCTAGTAAACTAATACCTTCATCACCATAAACAAATAATAAACCTTCAACAATAGCTTTAATATTACTATTCATATTCTTCTACCTCTTCTATTCTTTTTAAGACTGTTTCATCAGCAAGAGCTTCAGATGTAAATCTGAACTCTAGCGTATCATTTTTTTGATTAATAACAGCAACTTGATGCCTAACCATATCTAACACAGCTAAGAAAGTTGAAATCAAATTAATTAAGTTTAATTCGTATCCTGTGATAACTTCTTCAAGTCTTCATTCTTTGTGTTTATTTGTTTTCATAACATCAACAATTGATTTAGCAATTACTTGTGGAGAAATAATTTCATTTTGAATTGGAGCATATGCATCTTCTAAAAGCATACTTTCATCATATTCAAAATCATCATTAAAGTTTTCTGCTTTTTGCAAGATCCTTTGAAAAATTTCAGCAAATTCATCAATGCCTATGTCTAACGGATCGACCATTAACTCATCGTTTCTGTCTGCTATAGATTGAACAAATGATTTTTTAGTTTTTGGCTTAGAATAAGTTTGTAAATACTCTTCTTGTTTATTATAAAAATATTCACTAACTTCTTTAATTTGACCATATTGATTAATTTGTTCAAGTAAATCTTCAAACATAAAATCATCTTGTAATTCTTCTTCATCTTTTGGTAATAAAATTCTTGACTTCATTTCAATCATTTGTGCAGCCATTACTAGATACTCACTAGCTAATTCAATATCAAGTTTTTGTTGGCCTTCAATATACTTAAGATATTGATCAATGATTTCACTTAAATTAATTTCAAAAATATCAATTTTTTTATCTTTTACCATATTTCATAATAAGTCTAAAGGACCTGAGAAATTGGATATATTTAATTCATCTCAATGTTGCATATTATTTCTCCTTAGTTATTTATTATTTTATAATAAATTAGCCTTTTTTCCTATTTATTAACTTGATTTAGTTTTATTAACTTTAGTAATTCATCATCTTTTTTCAAATCTCTATGTATTTGAATTAAAGTTCTAGTAACTAAAATGAAAAGTAATTCAATTTCTAATGCTATGTTATATTTTGACTTAGGATCTGTAAAAGAATGTTCAAGATTATTTCTTAACTTTCTTATATAATGAAATGATACAGATTTGTTCAACGTTTTTAAATATTCTGCAAATGCTAATTTTCTAACTGTTGTTTTAAATAAAGGCATCGAAACAGAATCAAAGTCTTTAGTAAATATAAAACTATTTTTTACATTAACTTCTTTTAAATTGTATTTATCAACAAAGAATACGTTAATGAACATTAGCTTATCAAATATTGAATATAAATATTTGTACATTACTAATTGATCATGAAATTCTAATTCATTTATTCCAAAGCGTTCATTAACACTGTCATAGCATTTATTTTTTGATGACTTATTAATATAATAATTAACTATCATTTTTATTTCAGAATATATATAAAAATCAAAGAAATAATTTTTAATTGTCATTAGTGAAAGTAAAGTTTTTAAAAGATATAAAAATTCATGCGTTTCTTTAGTTGAAACAACTTTTTTATTTGGTTTTATATCAATGTCAAGAATTCTATTATTTTTAATAAGATTAATATTTAGTCGGTGAGAAATAGTTGAGTCTTTTAAAATAATATCATCAATCATATTAGCTATAAAAAATAAAATATCATCTGCTTCAGATTGCTTAATTCTTTTATTTTTAACAATCTTAATTAATTGCTTTATTTTTTCAGAATATTGATTAAGTTTTAATTCGTTCATAAAATTTCTCCCTTCTTTTTATTTAGCCATTATTGCAAATACATTTGCATGTCATTTATAGATTCTAATGAAAATATCATTTTGCTCTTTAAAAAAATCTTTAATCATTTCACCAGTTATTTTATTTTTTAATTGTTCATTGTTTTTGATTAAGTTTTCATTTGAAAATATTTCTATTTGTTTTTTAATTCATTTAGTAAGGTTTAAAGCATGCTCTTTTTCTTCTATAGATAATGTTTTATTGTTAAATTTAATTTCATATTCATCTTTAATATTAGAATTTAGGTTTTGATAATTAATAACTTCTCTAAACATTGTTTCTTTCATAGTTTCTTTAAATTTTTCTTCAAAGTCATTTATTTCATTTTGTTCTATAAACAACATTCCAAATAAATCAGATTGTTTAACAAACTCATGTCCATTGTATGTTGCAATCTTCTTGACAATAATTTCAAATTTTAATAAAAGATTAGTACTAATTTTAAAACTATATTTAGTTTCAAAGTATTTAATAAAATCGCGAAACACTTTATTATTTAGTTCTTCATTAATTTTAATATCTTTTAGTTTTTCTAAAGTATTAATCATGTTTCCCCCTTACTCAATTATTATTCTTGAGTTTATTTTTTTCTCTACTGATTGTTTTTCATATTCTGAAAAAATATGTTTAATATTTGCATAATCAACAAACTCAGCAATTATTTGATCAATTCATATTACTGTTAAAAATAAATAAATACTATTAATAAAAAATAATGAAGCTGCTGTTATTCTAATAACTTTTTTTAAGCTGTTTTCAAAAGCTATAATATTATCAATATTAATTTCAGCTATTATTGCTTGTACTGATTGATATGTAAACAGTCCCGTTTTTGTATAAACAATAGAATTAAAAATAAGTATAACTGAAAATTGACCAATTAATAAAGCAGAAGCAACAAACCCTGTCACAGGTATTCCTCTTGATGCTCTATAGTTTCACATAATTGCAAATGCAAATCACATGTAAAATAAAACAAAATAAGAAGACCCAAAAATTAAATTAGAGATAACTATTCATATTGAACTAATTACAAACGTTGAAATTAATAATGTTATTCCCGAAATAACAATTAGTCCATAAATTAAGTTTTTAACACCAATTTTAGGCAATAAAACTTTATATAAGAAATATCCTAATGCAAATTGACCAAATAAAAATATAGCTTGATATTTTCTATCTAATGTTTCAAGTCATTCAATATTATCATTACTTATTTTTGAATTTGCTATAAAATACATTCTAAATATTGGAGATTGCACAAATCCATAAATGAGACCTAATATCAAAGTTAAAATAATTAGTTTGATTAAGGTTGATTTAGAATACTTTGCTAATTCTTCTTTTAAGACTAATTTAAACTCACCTATTTTATTTTTATTTTCTATGCCATTTCTAAAACTTATCAATAATGAAATTATTAAAAATATAATGATTAACATATTCAGCCAAACTAATTTATTTGTAGCAAAATTGTTAACATTTAGAATTCAATTACCTACAAAAGATGCAAATGTTATTACAAAACCTAATGCAAATGAAACTTTAAGTACAAACAATCTATTATATTTTTGTTCATTTAAATATAAAAAATATAGACTTTGTGATGAAATACTAATTCCTAAAATAACCGCTTGTAAAATAATAATAATTTTAAATAGTGCACCATCACTTGAAGGAATTAATAAAAGCATACTAGCAAGAAGTGAAGCTAAAATTGAAGTTCTTATTCAAATATTTCTATTTCTTATTTTTCCTGTAAACCAAGTAGCTAATGGTTTAAGTAAAATTGCAAATAACATTGAACTACTAAATAATAATAAAACTACAGTTGTTGCAGGTGGTGTCTTATCAAAAAGATCAGTTAGTATATTTGAGTTTTCTTGAATTAAGATTGCATTTACAGTTCAGACAATTAATGTTTGAATATAAAATCAAAATAGTCTTTTTTCAACTTTTTGTTTTTTGTAAATATAATATAAAAATAAAAAACCAAAAATAATAACTGAAGGAGCAACAATAATTAAATCTCAATTGTTCATATTACATTGTTTCTAATGCACTAACACCAATAACTTTAAATGCATTTTTTAGTACTTGTAAAACTGCTACAACTAATCCTAATCTTGCTTCACTTGTCGGTAAGTCTTTTTCATCAATAATTTTTGTATCTGCATAGTATGAATGAAATTGCTTACAAATTGTTTGAATATATTCACAAATTAATTGTGGTGCTCTATTTTTAGCAGCCATTTGAATTACTTGATTAAAATTGTCTAATGTTAATAACAAATCAATTTCTTTTTTATTTGACAATAAATTATTTTTTTCTAAATTCGCTTTTATATTTTTTTGCTCTGCCTGATTCAAAATTGAATGACATCTTGCAGTTGCATATTGTGCATAATAGACTGGATTAGTTGCATTTTTTTGTTGAACTAAATCTAAGTCTAAGTCCATATGTGAACTACTTGATTTAGATGCTAACATATATCTCAGTGCATCTTTACCAACCATTTCCATAATATCAACCAATCAAACTGCAGTGCCTTTTCTCTTACTCATTTTGTATTCTTTGCCATCTTTAATTAATCTTACCATTTGAACCATTTCGATTTCTAAGATATCTGGATTATGCCCTAATAATTGAAGACCTGCTCTCATTCTTGGAATATAACCATGGTGATCTCCACCTCAAATATTAATTAGAATATCTGCTTTAGTTCTATCAATTCTAATGTTATGAGTTGCTAAGTCTGGAACAATATAAGTTAATGAACCGTCTTTTTTAATTAAAACACGATCTTTGTCATCACCAAATTGAGTAGTTTTTAATCATAAAGCTCCATCAGTCTCATAAGTCGCATTTTTTTCTTTATATTCTTGTAAAAGTTTTTCAATTTGATTTGTGTCATACATTTCTTGTTCACTTGAGTAATGATCAATGACAACGCCAAAATCTTTTAACTGATTTTTAATTTCTGCTAAGAAATATTCAGTAGCTTCTTTTCTAAAAATTTGATGAACTTTAGAATCAGAAATTATAGTTTCAGTAAAACTTAGACTTTTAAATTTATCACCATGTTTTTCAATCATAGTCTTAGCTAAATCATCATAGAAAGTTCCACCATATGTATTAGCTGGTTTTTCTGCTTCAATGCCTAATGCTCAAAGGTAGTGAACAAAAACAGTTACAGCCAAAATATTAATTTGATTTCCTGCATCATTTGTATAATACTCTGTTTGCACTTCATAACCATCAAATTTTAAAACTTCTTTTAACACAGAACCTGTAACTGCATTTCTTGCATGCCCCACATGTAAAAAACCAGTTGGGTTTGCTGAAACATATTCAATATTTATTATTTTATTTTTATTTCCATTTTTCCCGTATGCCTCTTTTAAGGTTGAAATATTTTTAATTGTTGTTGAAAGTAATTCAGTTTTTAATTTAATGTTAATAAAACCGGGACCTGCTATTTCAATTTGATCATAGTATTCTTTTTTTATTAATTCTTGCTTAATAGAATCAGCTAATTGTATTGGATTTTGTTTTAATTCTTTTGCGCTCATTAATGCAATAGTTGTAGAAAAATGACTGTCAATATTGTTCTTATTAATTTCAACAACTGGTTCTTTTACTATGCCCAATTTTTTAGCTACTTCTTTTAAATCTTTTTTAACTATATTAATTATGTTATCCATTTTTATTCCACCTTCTAAGGAAAAAACATTTGTTGAACAAATGTTTTAATTCTATATTGCCATTAATTCTTTTTCTTTTTCTTTTGATATGTCATCTAATTTTTTAATATTTAAATCTGTTAATTTTTGAATATCATTTTCAATTCCTTTAACAACATCTTCACTAATTGATTTGTCTTTTTTAGCTGTATCGATATAGTCTCTACGAATGTTTCTAATGCGAACTTTAAAGTTCTCTAATTCTTTATTCATTTTTTTAACCAAGTCTTTTCTTATTTCTTCAGTTAATGCAGGAATGTTAATTCTAACAACTTCAGCATCTGAAATAGGATTTAAATTTAAATCTGACTTATTAATTGCTGCAACAACTTCTTGAATCAAACTTTTGTCTCAAGGTTTAATTACCAATTGTTGAGGTTCAGGTGTTGTTATTTGAGCAGTTTGATTAACTGGTGTTGGAGTTCCATAGTAGTTAACCATAATTTTGTCTAACATTGTTGCACTTGCTCTACCTGTTCTAATTGTTTTAATGTGATCTTGTCAAGCAACAACTGTATCCTTCATTTGTTGCTCTGCTAATAATAAAATTTCATCCATATTTTTTTCTCCTATTCTTCTATAATTGTTGATTCTAAAGAACCTTCCATAACTTTAATAATGTTATTTGGCCCTTGCATGTCAAATACTTCAATTGGAAGTTTTGCATCTTTTGCCAATGTTGCGGCTGTTAAGTCCATTACTCTTAATTGCTTATCAGCTATTTCACGATGAGTTAATTTTTCATAAAATTTTGCATTAGGATTTAAGTTAGGGTCTGAGTCATAAACTCCCTTAACCCCATTTTTTGCCATTAATACTGCATCAGCATCAATTTCGATTGCACGAATTACCGAATTAGTATCTGTTGTAAAGTAAGCAAAACCAGTACCACCAACAAAAATTGATATATATCCTTCATTCATTTTTAGCCTTGCTCTTTTGAAATTGTAATCATCTGTCACTGTTTCAATTGGTAGAGAAGAGTAAACATTAACTTTATCATATCCTAAACGTTTGATTGTTGATTCTAATGCCAAACCATTCATAACAGTTGCTAACATTCCCATGTAGTCTGCGTTAATTTGTGGCATATCAATATCAACACCAAGTTTACCTCTTCAGATATTTCCTCCACCAATAACAATTCCTAATTTTAATCCATTTTTTGCTAATTCAACAATTTGTTTAGCAATATCTTCTAACTTTTCTTTGTTATAAATTTCTTTTTCATTTTTTAAAGCTTCGCCACTTAATTTTAATAAAACTGTACTATATTTATATTTCATTTAAAAATACCTCATTCATCTTATTTATTATACCCAAAATAGATAATAAAAAAAGTATTCATAATTGAATACTTAGTAATATCTTAAGACTAACAATCATTTTTTTGCTGATTGCTAAAAAATAATAAATATGATATTAAAATTATAATTAAAGCTTCTAATGATAAAGAAAGTCAGTTTAATAAAACTCATGTGTTATATAGTGAATTCATAGAAAGTATAGTATAAATAAATAATGAAACCGAAGCTACTAACAAAATAAATATAATTAAAAAATTAATTTTTATTTTTGCTTGCTTATTTTTTAATATTTTTTTAATGTTATAAATTGATATATAAAACCCAATACATGCTATAAATAAAGCACTAATTATTTGAATAATCTCTATTGCTGAATATCTCATAATTAACTACCTAATCTTCCATAATTTTTATAAAAAGAATTACTATTTTGTGTAAAATTAGCAAATTTGTAACCTTGACTTTGTAAAGTTTCTAAGAACTCTGGCAATCAAACTTTTGCGTATCCTCTTGTGTGAGCTACTAATATTTTTCCATTTGACAAATGAGAGTAATATTGATTTAATATTTTGTCTTTTCCAGTTTCTTCTTCCAAATAGTCAGTTCCTAGGTATCCTCTAACTCAATAAGGGTTTTTTACTTTTCTTTGAACATAGCCTAATCCCCTATAGTATTGTAAGTAAGGCATCCTAATGGGTATATCTTTAGATTCTATTGTTTGCCCATTTTGTTCATACACATATTTAATTAAATCATTTACATCATTTAATTCTTTAACTAACTGCGTTTGATTATTTATATACTTATTATGATAATATGAATGATTTCCTAATGAGTGACCATCTTTTATCATTCTATCAACAACCTTTTTAATTCCAGGATCTGTATCATATTTTTCTAAATTAACTCCCGTCATAAAAAACGTTGCTTTAACATCATATTGATCCAAAATATTCATTATCTCCCAATCATCAGTTGCTGATGGGCCATCATCAAATGTTAACATTAACACTTTTTCTTTAGTTATAATTTTCCCTACTTCTCTATTGCTTTTATAAGATGAGATACTGAAAATAAATCCAACCAACATTATTAAAACAATTGATATTTTTACTGATTTTTTCATATTTATGTCCTTTTTAAAAAAAGCACTCATAAGAATGCTTTAAACTATTTATTTCTAATTGTTTTATTATGGTATGCTAATGCATCTTCATTATCAACTTTAATACCTGTGATTTTTTCATCAAAAAATGAAGCATCAACCATTTTTGTACTAAATTTAACTTTTTTAGTAACTCTTTTGCCTTGTTTGTAAAAGACAAAAATATTTGGTGTTCTAGTATCTTCAATAATTTTAACAATATTTTTATTATCAATTTTTTCTCCAATTAAATTAATTGAATCTTTTGTTAATGCAACCCCAAAGTATGGGATAAAAAAGAATAAAGCAATTACTGAAGCAGCAATAAAAATCATCCCAATAACTGTTGTTACTATTGTACCTATATTTAAACTTGAAGCATCTGGTTTATAAATTATAGCTGTTATAATTCCCATTATTTCGCTTATTGAAATTAATGAAATTGTTATAGCTGGTATAACTAAACCATATTTTTTTGACTTAGTATCTAGTTTTCTAAACTGATAGTAATAAAATGCAAGTGTTAATAATAATAGCAATGAAATACCTATTAACACAATACTCATAATTAAAAATCTTGAACTCATAGTTAGTTACCTAGTTGAGCAGCTACTTCACTTGCAAAGTCAGTAACTACTTTTTCAATTCCTTCCCCAACTTCATATCTAATCATGTCAATTAAAGTTACTTTTTTAGATTCCAAGAATTGTCCTACTTTGAAACTTTCATCAACAACATATTGTTGGTCTACTAAACTAATTTCTGATAAACGTTTTGATAATTTTCCTTTTAAAATATTTTCTAAAACATTTTCAGGTTTTCCTTGTAATTTTGGATCTTCTTTAGCCTCAGCTTTAATGATGTTAAATTCTGATTCTTTAAATTCAGCAGGTATTTCTTCCATGCTTTTGTATTGCGGACTCATTGCAGCTACATGCATAGCTAGGTTGTATGCGTCAGATGCATCTATAACACCTTTAAAGTTTAATGCAACTGAAACTCTTTTATTCGCATGGTTATATAAAGTAGTTGTATTTCCAGCTTCTTTTGCAATTAAAGTAAATCTTCTTAATTGAATTTTTTCTCCAATTGTTGCTGTCGCGCTTACTAATACTTGTTCGATTGTTTCACCTGAATTTGTTTTTAATGCTAATCCTTCTTCTAAAGTTTTTGCATCAGATGCTAATAATACATTAGCAATTTCATCAATTAAATTGATAAATTTTTCGTTTTGAGCAACGAAGTCAGTTTCTGAGTTAACTTCAAGAATAACAACTTTATTGTCGCTTTCTTTAGCTAAAGCTACACCTTCAGCAGCTACACGGTCTGATTTTTTAGCAGCTTTTGCTAATCCGTTTTCTCTTAATCAAACGATAGCATCATCAATGTTTCCATCAGTTGCTTCTAAAGCTTTTTTACAGTCCATCATACCAGCTTGTGTAATTTCTCTTAATTCTTTAATTAATTGTGCGTTTACAGCCATATATGTTTTCTCCTTTTAGTTTTATTTTTTAGTTATTTGTTCTTTCAGGTCTATTTCAACTTCTGTTGTTTGAGTAGTTGTTTTCGCCTTCTGTTCTTTCACGTTTAACAACAACTGTTTTTAAAACTGAAGGTGCTAATTTCAAGTTAGCCCCATCAGCGAATGCATCAACTAAAGCATTGATCATAATGTTTACTGATTCTTGTAAATCATCATTTGCAGGAATTGGTAAAGTTACGATGTCTGGATCAACGTTTGTATCACATAATCCAATAACTGGAATATTTAATTTAATTGCTTCTTTAACAGCAATTTCATCTGATTTAGGATCTACAACAACTAATGCAGCAGGTAATTTACGCATTTGTTTAATTCCACCTAATGATTTTTCTAAGTTAGTTTTTTCTTTTAAAATTAAAATTTGTTCTTTTTTAGTTCTTAAAGCTAATTGTCCATTTTTTTCTGATTCTTCAATTTCTCATAAAGCTTTAATTCTTTTTACAATTGTTTTAAAGTTTGTTAAAGTTCCACCTAATCATCTTTGGTTAACATAATAGTTTCCTGATCTTAATGCAGCTTCTTTAACAGCTAATTTAGCTGAACGTCTTGTTCCTACGAATAAAACTTTTTCACCTTTAGCTCCAATTGATTGAACTAATTTTTCAGCTTGTCTCAATTGAATTAAAGTTTTTTCTAAATCAATTACATGGTTTTTTGATTTTGACCCATAAATAAATGGTGCCATTTTTGGATTTCATCTTTTTGTTTGGTGACCGTATTGAACACCAGCAGCAGATAATTCATCTCTTGTTACTTCTTTGTATGCCATTTTTGTACTCCTTCTTATTTTGTATTTGTTAGGCTTCCAAGTGATTCGAACACTACCACCCTTTTTACTAATTTGGGCACTGGGTAAATGAATTCTCACTTGTGATTGAATATCTATAATTTTGTTAAATAATCAACTTTTAAAATTATAGCAAAAAAAGCCACTTTTTGAAAGGGCTTCATTTTAATATTTTTAACGCTACTTCTTAGATTTACCTTTAATTGAAGTTTTTTCATTTGATTTCAAAGTATAAACTTTGGGAGTAGTTTTGTACTTATACCTTTTTTCAAAATAACTTTCACTATTTATTACTTCATTATTTTCTTCAATTTGATCATACAATGATTTAATTATTTGTTCATTTTGATTTGATTCTTCCTCTGCATTTATACCAGCATCAATGAATCTTGCAATTTTAAGTTTACTACTATTTTTTTGAATAATTTGCTTAACAACTGGTAAATTAACAATAATGTTTAATCCAATTTTAGGTCTAAATATTAAAGGCAAAATAATACAAATAGGTAAACTTGTTATCCCTGTTATTACTAGTACACTAACAATTGTTGGAATTGATATTGGGTTTACAACAACTTTAATTTTATTATCTACAATTTTACTAGTTATATTAATTAATGCAAACTGACTTAATCCATAGTTAATAAATAAAGAAGTTGAAATAATAGGTACTAATAAAAATATAAAATTAGGTATAACATTTTTTAATGATGAGTTGTATGTAATATGTGTTCATGTAAACGACCACAAGAAAAAATATGCTAGCATCATAAAAATAAGTTTAATAATATACAAGTATCTAATCATGTAAGGAATTCAATTGTCTTTAGTTCCTGAATTGAATGCAAAGAAATATAAAAGAACCAAAGTTAATCCAGCTGTGATTAAATATCAAATTGCAATTAAATTTAATCATTTTGTTGTTCTTTTCTCAATTCCTTTTGCCTGAACTAAAACATATTGACCTTGTACTATAATTATTGCGCTTGTTGATAAACCAAACAAAATCGAAAATTCTTGGCCTGAAAAAATATATTCTAAAGCTTGTGCTTGATAAATGGCACTAGCCTCAGTTCCATCGAAGTCTTTTGCTATAACGCTTCCAAATAAACCAGTAGTTACAAACGGAGTTAATATAGAAATCATAACAAAACTAAAAGCTGCAACAATGTATGTATAAAGCTCATAGTTTGTATATGTTTTTCATTCTATTCGTCCTTCTTTTAAAATTTGTGAAATAAAATACTCTCTAAATGAAACAATGAAATTTAACATTATTATTCTTATATTAATACCAACAATCATATAAATTGATAGCATAGATGTTGTTTTAAGCCCTGATGCTCCCAAAACAACTAAAAGAATAATAATGTCTGAATTCATTAAAATATTAATTCCCAATGATGAGAAAAATAATTTTGATGATTTTCTGACTAAGTTATGATCATTAAAGTCTGAATAAAATTTAATTCATGGATATTTTCTTTTTACATAAACCATTATCATGAATCCACGAATAAAAGGATAAACAGTAATTGGTAAGAATACTAATACTGGACTAATGTGAATTCCTTTAAAGTTAATTCAGCTTAAAAGAGAAATAATTAGCATATAAACTAATACATCTGTAAAAAGAATAATAGCTCTTCTTAAATAATTCTGTTTATCTGCTTCAAGCACATTTTCATAAATACCAAAAATAGATGAACTTACAACTTGTTTAAATCCAAAAAAGAAACAAACAAAACCTAGTTCTCATAAGTGAATTGTAATTGGTTCAATCCCTGGTTTGATTATTGGTCCAGTTATAATAGTTGTAATTTGATCACCTTGTAAAAAATGAGGAGCTAAAGCAATTTCAAGAGGATATAAAATCGAAATTAAAGTAACAAACAGTAAACCTCTTCATAGCTTATTACGATATTTTCTTTTTGCGGTTGAAAATGATTCATTAGCTGTAATTCAATCTTTTTCCATAATTGGTTTTGCCATTAAAATAACTGTTGTTATACCAAGCGCACCTTCACAAGTTCCACCAATTATAGCAACGGACATAGAAATTCTTACAAACCCATTGAACTCAGTACCATAGGCACTCAAAATTCAATAAATCATAAGAATTTGAATAATAGTATTAGTTAAAGAAATTGCAACTCCTACTAATGCACTTCATACACTAGTTCTTGCAGACGTCTTTATAACAACATTATCTGTAGCTGTAGCTTCCAGTTGCATTTCTCCACCTCCTATTCTTATCAGGTTGGTTCTATTTCTATAATTTTACCATTTAGATTTTCCAATTTTCCTTCAAAACCGTTGAAGACTAATTTATTAGCAAATAGGAAAATCATTTTATTATTATTAATGATTGTTCCAGAATATCTTGAATCATTAATGATTGATGCTCCATAGTATTCAAGAGTCGCTCTAATTTGGTGTTTTCTACCCGTTAAAATTTGTACCTCTAACTCAGTTTGTTCATTTGTCACATCTAAACTAACAACGTTAAATATTGTTGATGCTTCTTTAAAATCAGATCTAAATTCTTCGCTAAAAACTGATTTTTGAATAGTTGGGTCATATTTTATTCAACCATTAGCTACTAATCTTTCAGTAACCGGCACATCGATTCTACATCTATAATATTTTTCAATTTTATCTTTATCTTGAATTGCCTCAACCATAATATCATGAGTTTGTTTATTTTTAGCGTACATTATAAGACCTGATGTTAATTTATCAAGTCTATGAATATGACTAATTACATATGAATTTTCTTCACTTGGATTATATTGTTTAGTATCAAATAAATAATTCTTAACAATATCATCCATGCTTGTTTTAACTGGTGAATGAACTTCAACATTGTATGGTTTTTTAACTATTAATAAATTTGAATCTTCGTAAATAACATCAATATCATATTTTGATAATTTTTTAAAATCATCTCTTAGCACTGGTTTGTTATTATCATAAACTACTATTTCATCATTAGTTTTAATTAAGTAATCTTTATCTTTAATCCTTTTTTCATTGATTTTGATATCACCCTTTCTAAGTCATTTGTAGATAACTGAAAGTGGTGTTGTTTTGTAGTTCTTTTTTAAGAACTTAAATAATGTTTGGTTATCATCATTTTGATTTGCTATAAATTTATTCATTAGTTTCTCCCTGCGATCATTAAAATAAATGTAATAAGGTTTGATCCTAAATGAACTAATCATGAATAGGTTACGTTACCTTCTGTGTAAATAAAAGTTGCTGACAAGATAATTCCTGGTATTAAATAAATATAAATGTTTTGCACATCTCCCATACCAACATGGACCATTGCAAATGCTAGTGATGAAACTATCATTGCAAATCATTTATTTCCAGTTCCTGTAAATATTGAATCCCTAAATGCTAGCTCTTCAACTATTGGTGCTACTATCACACTAAAAATAAATAATAAAATTGAATAAAATATTTTTACTGTTATTGAAGAGTTTTTATAAATTTCTTCTAAAGCTGATTGATTAGATGTTTCCACTTCAATGAAACTCAAACCAAAAGATGCTCCAAACAAAATTATTGTCATAAAAAGAACAACAACTAAAACTTTTTTTCATTCTTTTTTTAAAGTTCAGAAAATTCTGTCTTTTAAAAAAGGCACTTTAATAAACAATATTATTCCAACAACTATTTCTGCAATTATTTGTAATGACATCAACACGAATTGAGTAGCTACTAAATTTGATTTGCTATTTCAGCCTGATAAGGCTAAAAATAGTGAACCCAAAATAATAACAAATAAAAACGGTAAAACTATAAAAGCATATATTCCAAAAGCATTTGTTCTTGTAAAAAGTTCATTATCTCTTTTATATAAAACAAAGCACCCAATAGCTGAACAAATAATTTGAACTGAAACAAATACAAGATTTATAATACTTTGAGTGTCTTCAACTGAGCTTGTATTTACTGTAAATTTTAAAATTATAAGAACTATTAATGGCACAAATAGTACTGATGTTGCAAATATTATTCCATCAATTAAAGGATTAAAAACATTAAATTTAAACTTTATTTCTTGTGGTAAATCATCTTGAAATTTTAATTTAGTAATTGATGACTTCATTAAATGTTTGTATTTATTTATTGATAATTTCATGTTTCTCCTTTTGTTTATTGTCTAATTAATTAAAACATATAAAAAAATTGCTTATAGCAATTTTAATTAATTTTTTATTAACCTTCAATTAATGCTGCTGAAACCATTGCTTCTTTGATTCCTGCAACTGCTGCATCAGCATCTGATCCCTCAGCAATAATAGTAACCTCATCGCCATTTTTAATTTGCATTGATAAGATGTTCATAATTGATCTTAAGTTTCCTGTTTTTGACCCTGAAACTATTTTAACGTCTGATTCAAATTTAGAAGCTGCTGAAATAATTGCAGTTGCTGGTCTTGCATGTAATCCAATTTTATCAGTAATAACTGCTGTAAATTGTGCCATTTAATTTTCCTCCTGTATTTTTTAATACTATATAATTATAACAATAAGTTAACTTTTTTATCAATTCTTAATTAATTAATTTTTCTTTGATATAGTTGCATCGCTAACTGAAATAGGCATAATTCCATAACTTGAACTAAAAGCTACTTTCATTGTTTGACCATTTATCTCAATTACTACTCCATCTCCAAAAATCATGTGTTCTATAATATCATTTTTTTCATATCCTACCGAAACCTTATTTTGTGTATTCAGATTAGGTGAACCTAAGTGACTAATATTTGCAAATGGATTAGAGCTTTTTTGATATTTTCCTTCAAAATGATACAAGTCTTGATCAAATTCTTTTATAAATTTTGATGGAGCTAATTCTGATTGGGAAATAAATGAAAATTCGCCTTTAATATATGTAATAAATACTTTTTCTTCAGCACGTGTAATAGCAACATATAATGCTCTTCGTTCTTCTTCAATTTCTTTAGCTGAATTTGCAGATAGTCTTCCGGGAAAAACATCTTGGTTTAGTCCAACAACAAAAACAATTTTATTTTCTAACCCTTTAGCTGCATGTACTGTTAATAATGTAACTTTTTGTGCTTCAATATCATCAGCATCAGAGTTTAATAAAGCTTCTTCTTGTAAATAAGAAACAATTTTTTCTGTTGCTTCTTCTTCAGAGTTTTCAACTTGATAAGACTTATCAAAATTTTCTAGTTGATCATATAATGATTCAATATAACTTATATCTTCTTTTTTTTCAGTATCTTTTAATTTTTGCATATAACCTGATTCAACAAGCATATATTGTAATGTAACTCTAATGTTTTTGTTTTCATTATAAACATCAACTGATTTTGCAAGTACATTTCTAATAGTTGTTAAATGTTTTGAAATTTGATTAATATGTAACTCATCTTCATTAACAATTAAATCATAAAGAGATACTTTCATATCTTGTGCTTTTTCTTTTAATTTTTTAATTGTAACATCTCCAACTTTTGGTATGCTTTTTAAAACCCTTTCAACGGCTTGTTCATCTTTTGCAGCTAAAGTTCTTAAAAAAGCGTTAGCTTCTTTAATAACCTTTCTGTCTTTAAAACGTATACCACCAATTAATTGAAAAGGTATTTTATTATTTTGAAATTCTTTTTCAAATTCCTGTGATCATGCATTAAGTCTATATAATATGAATATATCTTTGTACTCATAACCATTTTGAATTAATTCTTTAATTTTTAAAGTTACATATCTTGCTTCATCATTTCTTGATTCACATTCTTTAACAATTGGTAAATCTCCTGATACATTATTTGTAAAAATGTCTTTTGCTTCTCTATTTTTATTGTTATTAATAAAATCATTTGCTAGATCTAATATTTTTTGAGTTGATCTATAGTTTTGATTAAGTGTAATACTTACACCATTTAAAAAAGCTTTCGTAAAGTTTAAAATAATATCCACTTTCGCTCCACGTCATGAATATATAGTTTGGTCAGGATCTCCAACAACAGTTAAATTATTTTTATCTCTTGTTAAAAATTTTATTAAGTCAAATTGTAAGTCATTTGTATCTTGAAACTCGTCAACCATTACATAATCATATCTGTTTCTTCATTTTTCAAGAGCATCTGAATGCTCATTAAATAATTTAAAAACTAATACTTGCAAATCATTAAAATCAATTGAATTTATTGTTTTTAAATAATCTTCATATTTTTGATATAAAGTTGCAATTGCTCTTTCAATACCACTATAGCAGTCTTCCATTGCTTCTAATGGTGATATTAAATCATTTTTTCAATTACCAATTCTGTATATTATTTTTTTCTCTGTATATTTTTTTAACTCTGTCAAATGACTAAAATGTTCGTTTATTAAATTTCTAATAATTGCTACTTGATCACCTTGATCAATAATTAAGAAATTTTTATTTAATCCAATTAATTCAAAATCTTCTCTTAAAACTCTTGAGCATCAAGCATGAAAAGTTGAAATATGTGGATTGCTTGTTAAATCAGGAATTATTTTATTAACTCTATCCCTCATTTCTCTTGCTGCTTTATTTGTAAATGTGACAGCCAATATTTTATAGGGAGCCATTTTAAGTTCTCCAATTAAATATGCAATTTTTGTAGTAATAACCTTGGTTTTACCTGAACCTGCTCCAGCAACTATTCTTAATGGTTTATCTGTAATTGTTACAGCTGCCAATTGTTGTTCATTTAATTGCAATAATAAATTATTCATGGCTTTCTCCTTTTTCTTTTTGCTCAATTTGTTTTCGGTTTTTCTTTTCCAATTTTAAATTTTCAGTTAAATTCGGTTTATCAACATGTATAGAACTATAAAATTCTTTTTCATCAGAATTACCTATTTCATTTAAAATTACACTATCAAATTTACCTGGTGTTTCTTTTAAAACTGATTTACCAGATATATTTGAATATCTTTTTAATTTTTTTGTTTTTTCTAAAACAACAATCACTTTATTTTTCATATCAGCTGATGATTGATGATTTTTTTGAAGTTTAATTGATAAAGCTATTGCTATATTTCAAATTAAAAAAATTCAATAATTTACTTGATATACAATATATCCTAAATCAAGAAAAATACTTGTTTTTGTTTTGTCATATTTCATCATTAAAAAAAGAAATAAAATATTACCTAAATATAATAAGCACCATGGCAATAAAATAAATCACAATTCACGTTGAAAAAGATCTTTAAATTTTAGTTTTTCATTAATTTTCAATTTTACTAGCTTTATTCTAAAAATAATTTTTCCTACTGTTTTTCCCTTTAAAAAATAGGGTAATAAAACAAAGTAGGAAAAATTTCATATTAAAGCTGCTGAAAAAATTATAAATAAGAAAACTCAATTACCATCTTTAGCTTGATCCTTAAAAATAAACCCTAAAATCAAAAATAATAAAGAACTGATAATCAAATCTGTTATCCTTGCAAAAAATACTCTTCATAAACTTGGTAAATAAAATTGATTTTCTTTTAATGCATTTTCTTGTACTTGAGATAACTCAAAGCTTTCATCAACAGTTTTAGTAACTTCTAACATTATTAACTATCCTACTTTTTTAAGTTGTTCATTAATAAAGCCGTTAAAATTTTCCATTCTAATTGTAAAGTCAGGATTTGCATTTTCTAAAAAAATTACATTTTGAGATGTGAATTCCTTAACTTTTCTATCAAGTTTGGTGTTAACAAATAAAATTGATTTTTTATTTATACCTGCGTTTTTAATTCTTTTTGATAAATTTAAGAAATTATACGCCATACAATAGTTAGCTGCAAAATTTAGTTCATCTTTAAACTCTTTATATGTACCAATTCTTCTATAATAATTTAAAACATGCGGTCATTGATTAACAATATCAAAAATTGAATATTTTGGAACAGAAACTTTATGTTTGAATAAAACATCTCCAGATAAATAAAAATTTCTTGAGTGAGCTAATGACATAAATAAAAATAACATATCAAATCTAACATTTTTTTTGAAAGTAATTCTAAAATCTTTAATAAACTTGCTTCTAAATAATTTACCATATATTTCTTGTGTTATATATGCAAAAACCTCTTTATTTTCTTGCAAATCATATAACCTATTTGTTTCTAATAAAGGTTGTGTTTCACCTTCAAATAAATTTGACTGCTCGTATTGAACTTCAATTAAATCTACTTTGTTTTTGCTTGATTCAATAATGTTTTGAACTGATTGTACATAGTTCTCATTGATTAAATCTCCTTCTTTTAAAAATGAAACATATTCACCACGAGCTAACTCAATTCCATTATTTCAGTTCAAAGATTCACCTTGACCTTTAGAATTAAAAATTAGCATAATTTTATCATTTTCAATAAATTGATCTCTAACAAAATCTATAGCTTCCTTTTCTGTATTTGGTTCATCAACTATTATGATTAATTCGTATGAATCATTAGTTTGTTTTTTTAATGTATTAATTGTTTTAAATAATTTTTCTTCTCTAGCTTGACTAGAAATAATAAATGAAACTAACATTTTCTCACCTCTCTTGAATATAACTATATATATTTTACACTAAAAGGTATTTTTTGTCATTTATTAATTTAAGTACTTATGGAGCGTCACATTAATTTTTTTAAAATAAATTTAATATATAATATTATAAAAGTAAAAATACATAAATTTTAAATTTGAAAGGAATAATATGAGCATTAAAAATTATTTACTACAATCTGAAATACCAACAAATAAATGACTTACTAAAGATGACAATAAAAATATTATTAGATCTGTCTCACCAAAAGTATTAGACGTTAATAATTTAACAAGCGAAGAAGAATTAACAATGAAAAAGTTAATTGATTTTGTTGTAGTAAGCCAAGATGAAGCATACAACTATGAGGGCAAAGAAGAATATTTAAGACCTGCTGTTGGATTAGCTGCCCCACAAATTGGAATCAATAAAGACATGTTTTATGTAAGATTTAATTTACCTGATAACAAAATTGAAGAGTACGCAATGATAAATACTGAATACATTGCAAAGTCATCTAGACTAGCTGCCTTGGAAGAAGGCGAAGGATGCTTAAGTGTTGATGAAGATAAACATGGAATTGTTCCAAGATCATGAATTATATCTGTCAAAGGATTTGATTGATTGAAAAAAGAATGAGTTGAATTAAAATTAAAAGACTATCGTTCTATTGTTTTTCAACATGAAATGGATCACAATATTGGGAATTTATATTATGACCACATAAACATTGATGAACCTGAGTTTATTGGTGATGATTGAGTTATTCTTTAATTTATGATAATATCAATTTAATAAAAAACAAAATACATATTTGAATGTTAAATCATTATATTTTAATTAATAATCAGAGCAATTTTAATAGTTAAAACATAAGTTATGTTTATGTATGTTTATTTTATATAAATGGAGGAAAAAATGGAAAAGGAAAAAATAACTTCTACAAATCAAATTATTGAAAAAGAGGATTTTGAACCTTTTGTTTTTAAACAAAAAGAAGTTCAAAGAAAATACATTAAAACTGAATCTCCAACTAAAGTTTTTGCTTTAGGTGGACTTGAAGAAATTGGTAAAAACACTTATTGTATAGAGCATGAAAATGAAATTATCATGATAGATGCTGGAGTTAAGTTTCCAGATGATTCAATGCTTGGAATTAACGCTGTTATTCCTGATTACTCATATTTAAAGGAAAATGAATCAAAAATTAAAGCATTATTTATTACTCATGGTCATGAAGACCATATAGGTGGAATACATTATTTAGTTAAACAAGTTAATATACCTGTTATTTATGCGCCTGAGTTAGCTGCTGCTTTAATTAGAGACAGATTAAAAGAACACAAATTGACAGATAAAACAATTGTTAAAGAATACGTTGCTGATGATATCTGAGCAACTAAAAATTTAAGAGTTAGTTATGCTGCATTAAACCACTCTATTCCTGATGCTTTTGGGATTTTAGTGGAAACTCCAAATGGAAATATTTTTTCAACAGGAGATTATAAATTTGACTGATCACCTTTAGGTCATTTTGCTGAATTAAGTAAATTAGCAAGTATGGGTGATAAAGGAATTGAACTTTTAATGTCAGACTCAACTAACGCTGAAGTTGAAGGTTATACGCCTGGTGAAAAAGGAATTATTGAAAACATTGATAAACTTTTCTTAAAAGCTAAAGGTAGAATTTTTATTACAACTTTTGCTTCTAATGTTCACCGTATTCAACAAATTGTTGAGCTAGCTAATAAATACGATAAGAAAGTTGTTATTTTAGGTAGATCAATTGAAAGAATTATCAAAATTATTCGTCAAATGGGGCATTTAAAAATTAATGACAAAATGTTTATTAAGGCTAATGACATAGAAAAACACCCAGCAAACAAGATAATGATTATTTCAACAGGTAGTCAAGGTGAACCAATGGCTGCACTTTCAAGAATTGCTACAAATAGACATCAATCTATTTCAATTATTCCTGGAGATACTGTTATTTTCTCATCATCACCAATTCCTGGTAACAGAGCTGATGTTGAAATTTTAATTAATCGCTTAACAAGAATAGGTGCTAATGTTATTGAATCTTCACCAAGCAATAGAATTCATACTTCTGGTCATGCTAGTCAAGAAGAGCAAAAATTATTGTTTACATTATTAAGACCTAACTATTTCATGCCAATGCATGGTGAATTTAGAATGCTAAAAAAACATATTGAAACTGCTGAATCAGTTAACCTGAAACAAGGTAATGGATTTGTAATGGCTAATGGTGATCAATTAGAATTATTACAAGGTAATGCTCAAATTGGAAAACGTGTAGATGCTGATGCTATTTATGTAGACGGTAAAGATATGACTGCACATGCTTCAAATATAATTAGAGAACGCGACATATTAAGTAAAGATGGTTTAATATCAGTTGTTGTTTCAATTGATTCTCAAACTAATAAATTATTATGTGCACCTAGAATTATTTCACGTGGAAGTTTTTATGTAAAAGATTCAGGAAATGTTATTAGTGAAGCTATCACAATTGTTACTGAGGCTATAAATGAAGTATTGAATTCTTCAAAGCCGACTTTTGGAGCAATTAAAAAAGCAATTAAACAATCACTTTCGCCTTATATTTTCAAAACTAAACGTAGAAATCCGCTAATTATTCCAGTTATATTAAACAAAAAATAAAAGAACGATTTAAGCGTTCTTTTTTTAATATTTTCATTTTCGCAAAAAAAGAATATAATTATTTTAACCATGAAAGGAGATTATAATTATGGCTATAAATAGAAATTATGGGCGAAGCTATATTCCAAGAGGATTTATAAAGTTTGCTCAAATATTAGGAACAGCTGTAACTGCTCTTATATTAGTAATGACAATTTACTTTTTTTCAAGCAGTGAATTCTTAGGATCAAATGACCCAAGTACTGTTACAATGAGTTCTTTAATAATTGGTATAGAAATTTATTTCTTATGAAAATCAATTTATTCAGCTTATGTAATAATTAGTTATTTAAATTCTGCGTCTGATGAAGAAGTAATTGCTAATAGATACATACTTGCAGTATTAAGCGTTGGAGTAGGAGGAATCGTTACACCTTTTATCTTAACTTCAATGCCAAATATTGAAACTCAATCATCATTGAATCCAAGAGCTTTCTTAGCAAAGCACTTAGGTTTAACAATGCTAATAGGGTTTACTTTATTCTTAGTATCATTCATTTCAATATCATTGGGTTCAGGGATTACATTTAACCAACTAATTGATACAACTACTAGTTATGGTTTAATGGGATTTTTATCTATAACATTATCAATTGTTGGATTTTTAATTGGTGTATTAGGATTTGGATTATTTTCAAGAAGTAATGCTTCAGATTTAATGAAAGAAAAAAACTTGCAAGGTTATCTAATGCAAGTTGTTGGTGTAATTTTTACAATTATTGCTACTTTAGAATTAGTATTCTTAATTATAATGGCAATATTTAGATTAATAGGTGTAATCTTCCAATCATTTAGCTACATGAATCGCTATGATGGATTCTTCAAAGTATTTGCAATATTCTTAGCATTCTCAAGAATAGGTCTTGAAATTTGATATGTTACATGAGTTGTTTCAATGTACTCAAAAATTATTTCTGGTCTTTGATCAAAAGAACAAGTTATTAGAATTAATAACTTTGAAAAAGTTGATGAAGCAAGAGTTCAACAACAAAACGCATAAAAAACGGACTTTGTAATCCGTTTTTTTCTTCAAATATAATCTAATAAATTAGCTTATTTACCACAACCACAAATTCCAAATTTACTTTTAATTCTTTAGTTCAACACTATCATCAAGATATTTGCTTCTTTCTTCTTTTATTGACTTAGCAACATTCTGTCCCCTTTTATTGTCATTAAAATTGTATATCCTTGGTTTACTTTACTATTAATTTCTTATATACTAATTTTATTCATATTAAAAGCCTCAAATACTTTATTTAATATTTTTCATTATTTTAATTCTTTTTTTGCTTTTTTAAGAGCTGCATCATAAATTAGTTTTGCATCTTCATCAATAAAGTCATTGGCATGTTGACCATCTTTAACAAATGACAATGCGTAAACATACCCAATAATGAAAGATAAAATACTTAAACACAGTAGAATACCAGCAATTACAAGTTGAGTAATTCCTTTGGATTTTTTTGCTAAATCAACAACAAGAATTTCTTTACCATTTTCTCATTTGTAACTTTCATAATCAACAACATTAATGATTCCTGGAATAAATAAAATAGATGCTATTATCATACATATTAATGCTACTATTATTCATGGTCATAATTTCTTATTGATTATTTTGTGACATCCCATGTGACTTGTATATATTCTTCCACCAGTTGTTACAAAACCAAAATTTGAATTATTAGGTGTGTATACAGTTCCACTTGAAACTTGACCACTTCTACTTAGCTGATATGGTTTTATCGATAGCTTACAATAATTACAATTTTTCATCTTATCTCCTTTTACTTTATTATATTTTACAACTTTAATATATATTTTTTATATAATAAGAATATAACATTTTCGGGGCAAGGTGTAATTCCTTACCGATGGTAATAGTCCATGAACCTTAACAGGTTGATTCAGTGAAATTCTGAAACCGACGGTATAGTCCGGATGGTAGAAAATGTCAGCTAAGGTTAAACAATTTTTGTTTACATTTTTTGCTGTCCGTCCCGCTTCTTTAGTAAGCGGTTTTTTTATTTCTAAGGGGTATACTATGAACAAAAAATATAAACTGTGAAATTATAAATATGATTTTGCTGAAATAAATTTCAAAAATTGAAAAGAAGTTTTTAGAGACACATTTAGACTTAACACAAGAAAAGTTGCTCTTTTATCAATGTTATTTACATTAGAAATATTAATGACTATAATATCAAAAGTTGTAATGGGAATAGCCATTCCAATGATAGCCGGAGTTTATACTATTGAAATATCTTTTTTTATAATATTAGTAATCTATTTATGTTCTAATTACATATATGCCTCAATTTTGTCTATTGGTGCTATTTGATTTAGACTATTATTAGGTAGTGAACCTATTGGATTACTTTCAATGATGATTTCTGATATGACATTTTTAACTTTATTTGCGATAATTTTTTTTATTCTTAAAAAATTAATTCTTTTAAAAACGGAGTTTAAAAATCAAATAAAGATATTTATTTTTTTAGTTTGTTTAGCTGGACTAGTTTCAATGGTCGGATCAGGGTTTATTTCAATGATATGTAATGACAAATTTATTTTCAATATGTATTATCTTTCAAATGATGGCAGTGGTTATTGAGAAATGCTTTTATGAGTTGGTTTTGGAGTCACATTGGCAAAATATATAATTAATATAATACTGTTTATTTCAACAATAAAAATATTATTTATTTTAATTAAACAATCAAGAGCATAAAAAAGCAGACACTTAAGTCTGTCTTTTTTATTAAAATGAAAAAATTATTTATTTTGGATAGCAGCTATCCCAGGTAATTCTTTACCTTCCATGTATTCTAATGAAGCTCCACCACCTGTAGAAATTCATGAAAATTCATCTTTAAATCCTAACTTTATTGCTGCAGCTGCTGAGTCTCCTCCACCAATTAAAGTGAATCCTCCATCAGCTTTACGTTTAGCAGCAGCTTCACAAACAGCAACTGTACCAGCTTTAAAATTTTCAAATTCACTAACTCCCATTGGTCCATTTCAAACAACAGTTTTCGCATTTGCTAATACTTTTTCATACATTTCAATAGTTTTAGGTCCTATGTCTAATCCCATCATTCCTGTTGGAACATTTTCACCACATAATGTTGGAGTAACATCAGCGTATTCAGGAGCACATAAGCTATCAACAGGTAACATTATTTTTCCATTAGCTTTTTCTAAATATTCCTTAGCTAATTCAACTTTATCAGCTTCTAATAATGAGTTACCAATTTCTAGCCCCATTGCTTTGTGGAATGTATAAGTCATACCTCCACCAATTAAAATTTTGTCAACTTTAGTCAATAAATTGTCAATAACACCGATTTTATCAGAAACTTTTGCTCCTCCTAAAATTGCAACAAAAGGTCTTTCAGGTGCATCAATTCCTTTTCCTAACATTTCAATTTCATTTTGTACTAAGAAACCTAATGCTGATTCAGAAATGTTTGAAGCAATACCAACGTTTGAAGCATGGGCACGGTGTGCTGTACCAAATGCATCATTGATAAATACATCTCCTAGACTTGCCCAGTATTTTCCTAGTTCTGGATTATTTTTTGATTCTGCTTTAACTACTTCACCATTTTTAACATCTTCAAAACGAGTATTTTCAAATAATAAAACTTGTCTCTCATTTAGAGCATTAATTGCTGATTCTAATTCAGCTCCTCTTGTTTGGTTAACAAAAACTACTGATTGTCCCAAAACTTCTTCTAATCTTTTTGCTACTGGAGCTAATGATTTAGTTATTTTATCATCTTCACTTTTAATTCTTGATAAGTGAGAAAATAAGATAACTTTTGCATCATTTGCAATTAAGTATTTAATTGTTGGCAATGCTGCTTGAATACGATTGTCATCAGTAATAACTCCATCTTTTAATGGAACATTAAAGTCAACACGAACTAAAACTTTTTTTCCTTTTACATTAATATCTTTTAATGTTTTTTTCAAATTGTAATTCATTCTATTCTCCTCTTTTTTCTTTACATTATATATTTTAACTCTTTTATATTAATTATTAAATTAATAACAAAAAAAATACCCTTTAGGGTATTTAAATTTATTAATTCTAGGAATTATAATCCCATGAAGTAAATTGTTGTTCTTACTAATTGTGAAACATATGATGACTCATTGTCATATCATGCACAAACAGTAACTAATTGTTCACCATCAACTTCAGTAATTTTTGTTAATGTTGCATCAAAGATTGAACCGAATGATGATCCGATTGTATCTCCTGAAACAATTTCTTGTGTATTAAATTTAATTGCTTTTGATAATTCAGCATCAGCTTTAATTGTTGCTTCAACAGTTGCATTAATTTCTTCAACAGTTGTTTTTTTGCTTAATTGTAAAGTAACATCTGTTATTGATCCTGTAATTGTTGGTACACGTAATGCGTATCCATCTAATTTACCTTTTAAGTTTGGTAATACTAATGAAACTGCCTTAGCTGCTCCAGTTGTTGAAGGAACAATGTTTCATGCAGCAGCACGCCCTCTTCTTAAGTCACCATGAGGTAAGTCTAATAATTTTTGATCATTTGTTACAGCATGAACAGTAACCATTTTTCCTTTAACAATTCCAAATTTTTCATCCATAATTTTTGCAACTGGTGATAAACAGTTTGTTGTACATGAAGCTCCTGAAATAATTACATCTTCTGCTGATAAGTTTTTATGGTTCACACCATAAACGATTGTTTTCATTTCTCCTGTTGCAGGTGCTGAAATAATAACTTTTTTTGCTCCAGCTGTTAAGTGTGCTGATGCTTTATCTTTGTCTGTGTAAAATCCTGTTGATTCGATTACTAAATCGATTCCTAATTTACCTCAAGGTAAATCAGCTGCATTTCTTTCAGCAAAGATTTTAATTTCTTTTCCATCAACAATAATTGAGTTATCTGTGTATGAAATTTTTCCTTCTTGGAATTTTCCTTGTGCTGAGTCAAATTCTAATAAGTAAGCTAATGTTTTTGTATCTGTTAAATCGTTAACAGCAACGATTTCAACTCCTTGGTTGAATAATTGTCTAAATGTTAAACGTCCAATTCTTCCGAATCCGTTAATTGCAACTTTTTTTGACATATATTTTATCCTCTCTTGTAATATCTATACATTAATAATTTTACACTCTTAAATAAAAAAGAACAATTTTTTCAAAAAATTCTTTGAAAAAATTATGTTCTTTTTGAGTGTTTTCCTGATAGTGTGAAAAATGTTGTTAAAGTTGTTATTCTTTCTTTTAATCTAGCTACTTTCATAAGTTCAATTTCTTTATTATTTTTACTTATATTGTAAATTTTATCTAATTCATATAGTGTAAAATTTGAAGATATAAAAGTAAGTTTTTTCCTATTCATTCTATAGTTTAAAATGATATATCATAGATTGTCTCTTGTTCAACTTGAAACCATTTCACCAGCAAAATCATCAATAAATAAAATATCAGATTTTTTCATTTGATCAATATAAGGAATTGGTGAATTAGAATTTCTACTAAATTGTTCTTTACATTTTTCTATTATGTCTGGTGCTGTACAAAAGAAAATTTTTGCTTCTCTTTTAGCTGCTTCATTAGCTAATGTTTTAAAAATTGTTGTTTTGCCAATACCAGGGTTACCATATAAATATATTCCTTTTATATTTTTTCTATCTAGATTTTTTTTATCATCAATATAATTGACAATCAATTTTCCTGCGTTCTGAATTGTTAATTCTCTCTCTTCAATCTCTTCTTCACTAAAAAAATTTTCAGTTCTTAAATCTTCTAAATAATTTTTAATTGTTTTTGGAAATTGATCAACGCTAAAATCTTTGTATATATAATTGTTTTTAATCGCTTGATTTTTATTTTCATATTCAAAATGAGCACAAGGTGTTGAACTTAAATAAAAATTTGAATTTTTAAAAGTCAAATCTAATTGCCTACCTCTAATTCTTTGTTTGCATTCTTTTAATGGCCCAATTGAACATTCAGTATAATCAGATACAAATTCAAATAAAATAATAAAATTTTCTTTCAAAACATCATCTGTTATTTTATAAATTTCATTTTTACTATTTTCAATTAATTTTGCAATAACTTTATTATCTTTAAAAATTTGAATATCCATATTTTACCTACCATTCTATATCAATGTTTTTTTCCATTACAAACTCACTTACTGGCTGATGTCTAGCATAAATTGAATTTTCTTTTGCTTCTTTTTCAATGTTCTTTTCATGCCTTTTACTTACATTTTTTAAATACATATAAAGTTCCTTTGTTGTTGATATTTTTTTAGCTTTTAAACTTTCTACTATTTTAACAACATAGTTATAAATAAACTTTTTATTGTTCTTTAAATATGAGTAACTTATTAAACAATTCAGTATACCATCTGATAAATTGTATTTTAATTTAAGAGAACTAATGATCTCAACTACATTTTGATCAGCTTCTACTCCCATGCATTTATTGTAAAAATTTATTCATTCAGTTGAATTAAAACTATTAATAACATTTATATCATCATCTGATAAATCAAGGCTAAAATTCTTTTTAATTAGTTCTTTTGATATTGCATTAAATTCTTTATTTAAATTAATTCAATCTATTTCATTAAATGTTTTTTTATAATTATTTATCATTAATTCAGCTATAAATTGTATGTCAAATTCTTTTTTTAATAATAAAGCATCTAAATTTGATTTTACACTTTCATTAATTTCAATTAACACACCTTTTCTAATCAATAAACCATTTAAATCAAATAAATTTAGTGATTGTTCACAAATATAAACTTCTTTTTTTGTTGTTTGCACAGCAGGTTCAATATCAATAAAATCAAGTTCATTTTCTTCGTTATTTTCAAACAAATCCTCTATTTCATAGTCTAAATCATCAATATTAAACTCTTTATTTTTAAATTGCAAATGAGCCAACTCAAAATTTTCTTCACCAACTTTTTTTAATAACCATGTTCTTGTTGCATCATTTTCAAAAAATTGTTTAGGAGATAACGGCAAATTTAATACAATAGCCATATTTCCACTTTTTTTAGATTTCAAACATTTAATCAATTTTAGTTTCGTCAACTTTCCTAAATTTTTCTTTAATTGTTTTTCTGATGAAGACGTTATTAGAGCAACCCTTTCTAACATAAACGGCGACGAATTAAGTTTTTTGCTTCAATTGCTCTCTAATATTAAAGTGTTGTATAAACCAATTGCTGAAGCTCCGATAATAGGTTGGTATAGATTAAGTAAAACTTCATGATCAACTTTTGTTAATTCTTTAGACCAATGAATTGAATATTTCCTGTTTAAAATGTTCATACTATACCTCCTTGATACAAATATAAATATAAAATAAAAAATATCAAAATTTTCAATAATTTTTATGGACTTTTTAAAGAAATTTTGTAGTGTTTATAAACTAAAAAAAAACCTATGTAAAACATAGATTAATTTTTAGTTTTCCACATATCAACAAGAAGCTATTGCTGACAAACTAAACAAAAATAAGTGCCTCGCCCTGCAACTTGTTTTTTAACTACTTTTGATCCACATTTATAGCATTCTTCATCTTTTCTCAAATGTACTTTTAATTCATGCTGAAATTGGCCTGTTTCACCATCTCCTGATTTATAACTATGTATTGAAGTGCCTTTTAAAGCAATTGCTTTTTCTAAAATTTTATTAGAACAAATAATTATATTATTCAGTTCTTTATCAGATAAAGATTTGGTTATTCTTTCTGGATGAATTCCAGCAGCAAATAAAATTTCATTTGCATAAATATTGCCGATACCACACAAAACACTTTGATCTAATATAAATGCTTTTATAACTGAATTGGACTTAATAGCTTTGTCTTTTAAATATTTTAATGGTGGTTCATTATTTAAAGGCTCTGGTCCCAATTTATCCATTCCACTTTTATCCAAGTATTCATTCTTATTTCAAATTTCAATTGTACCAAACTTTCTTGAATCATAATATTTCAGGAATTCTCCATTAGATAATTCAAACTGTAATCTTAAATGACTTTTATTATAAATATCAATTTCTTTCTTTGAAATACTTCACTTGCCTTCCATTCTTAAATGACTTATAATAATTTGTTCTGAGAGTTCAAACATTAAATACTTCCCATAATTTGATACACTTATTATTTTTTGATTAGATACTTTATTTAAAAAATCTTGAACACTATTTCTCCAAATCATTTTTTCAAAAAAACATTCTGCTTTCAAAATTGAAACACCTGCAACTTTTTTATTTAAAAATCTTGCAACAGATCGTACCTCTGGTAATTCTGGCATCTAAATCACTCCTTTTTTATTTTAATTCAAATCAATTTTTTCCCTTTGACATATTAACTTCAAGTTTTATTTGAACTTTATTTTTATCTTTTTCTACTAATAAAGCTAATTTTTTAAATGCATTTTTCATACAGCTTTCTACGATTTTAACCGCTTCCACTTTTTCATTTTCAAATATTTCAAAAATAATTTCATCATGAATCTGAGCAACCATGTAACTATTAAGGTTATTTTTTTTAAATTTATCAAATATGTCAATCATAGCAACTTTAAGTATATCTGCTGCTGTACCTTGAATAGGCATGTTAACAGCTATTCTATTACCAAAATTTTTAACTAAAAAATTATTTGATAATAGTTCACTTACTATTCTTCTTCTATTTGCATAAGTTTCAGCATATCCATTAACAGTTGCTTCTTTTACAAGACTATTTTTATACATCATAAGTTTTGGAAATGAGTTGTAATAATCTTTAATATATTCTTGGGCCTCTTTTATAGATATTTTTAAGTCATTGCTTAATCCAAAATCACTTAAACCATAGATTATTCCAAAATTAAATACTTTGGCAATTCTTCTTTGATCGCTAGTTATTTTTTCTTCATTTTTTAAATCAAAGATTTTTTTTGCTGCTTCTGCATGTACGTCTCTATCATTTTCAAAAATGCTTAATAAAGTGTCTTCTTCACCAAGTTGAGCTAAAACTCTTAGTTCAATTTGTGAATAATCAAAACTATAAAATTTTGTTTCGATATCTGATATAAAAATTTTACGAGCTTCTTTTTGCAATTCATCTTTTACAGAAATATTTTGAATATTTGGTTCAGACGAAGATAACCTCCCTGTGTAAGTCAAAGTTTGGTTAAAAATAGTATGAACTTTATTATCAGCAAAAATGAATTTTTCAAATCCACGTAAATAAGTTGTATAAAGCTTGTTAAGTTTTCTATGTTCTAAAAGTAAATTAATTACAGGATGTAAATGAACAATTTTTTCTAAAGCTTCTTTATCAGTACTTTGTTTTTTATTTGAAGGTAATCCTATTTGGCCAAACAATAATTCCTTAACTTGTTTAGGAGATGAAAAATTAAAATTCTCATCTATCTCATCTTTTAAGATAATTCTCATTTTATCTTCTAAATTTTCGATTAATGAAAGTGTTCTAGCTGTTTGCTTATCAAGTTCTAACTTGTCTACTAAAATACCTTTTTGTTCCATTTCAAATAAAACTTCAACTAGTGGTAATTCTATTTTTTCATATAAATTAAATTGTTTTTCACTTTTTAACTTATCAATAATTAGATTATAAGTTACCTTTAACATTTCTAACTTGCTGATAATAAAGTCTGCTTTTACATCTATATGTATTTCTTTATTTTGCTTTGCACCTTTGCCATATATTATTTCATCTTCTTCAATAAATAAATGAGTTTGAACTATATTTATTAAATTTTGAATTCTTGAAGTAATATTAGGATTTAAAACGTAAGCAGCAACCATAGCATCATAAATAAAACTATGATAATTAAAATCTATATTACTATTTTTTAAAAGTGTTGCTGTTTTTTTAATATCATAAGTTGCTTTTCTAAAATCTTTATTTAATAAAAATTGTTCAAATTCTTTATCGCCTTTTACTTTATTCAAGAAAAACATTCCCTTTTCGTTTGAAATAGCTATACCTAATATTTCACCTTTATGATAATTTTCATCAATTGATTCAATGTAAATAAAATTCATTTCAGATGAATAATCATTATTTCATTCTTCTAATTTCTTATAGCTTATTTTTTCTTTCAATCCTTCATCATCAGTTTTATTAATCATTCCGACTCTATTAGAAAGTCTCTTAACTAATGAAAACATCTCGTATTTTTCTAAAAAATTTATTAAGCCATTAAGATTTATATTAATAGGTTCAAAAATTAAATTTTCAATTTCTACTTCACAGTTTATCGTTGCTATTTCTTTACATAAAAGTGCAGATTCTTTTCCATTAATAAGTTTTTCTTGTAATTTACCTGAAATTGATTCTATGTTTTTATATATACCTTCAACAGTTCCATATTCTTTAAGCAATTTAATTGCTGTTTTTTCTCCAACACCTTCAACACCTTTTAAATTATCAGATGGATCTCCCATAAGTCCCTTTAAATCTATAACATTTGCGGGACAAACTTCTCATTTTTGTAAAAGTTCATCTACTCCAAATAATTCTAAATTAGATGTTCCAGTTTTTGGTAATAATATTTTTGTTTTTTCTGTAATCAGTTGAAACATATCTTTGTCGCTTGTTAAAATTTCTACTTCAAAATCTTCACAATGATTTTCAATTATCTTAGACATTGTTCCTATTAAGTCATCTGCTTCGTAATTTTCTTTTTCTCATCACAATATATTAGCTGAATCTAAAAATTCACGAACAATTTGAAATTGGGGAATTAAATCTTCTGGTGTAGCTGATCTACCTGCTTTATAATTTTCTAATTTGTCGTGTCTAAAAGTTTTTTTTGATTTATCAAAGGCTACTTTTACATCATAATAGTTTCTATCACTTATTAGACTTGTAAGCATATTTGCAAATGAATAAACAGCATTTGTTGGCAATCCATTGCTTGTTTTCAAAATAGGACCAGCATATGCACTTGCATAGTACGCTCTAAACAATAATGAATTACCATCAACTAATAAAATCTTTTTCATATTTCCCTCTTCTAAATTAAATTGGCTTAACTATATTTTCAAGTATACCTGTAATTTTATTTTTATATTTTTGTGTTTTAATTTTTAATACATAGTTTCGATTTGCAACTAAATCATATTGCAAGTTCTCAAAGTTAGATGCAAATACAGTTAAATCAATTGATTCTGTATCATCAAATACAGTTATAAAAGCCATACTATTTTGATTTTTATCTTTAATTACTCTAATGCCTGAAACTTGTCCAATTATATTTACATTATTCATATTTTCAACCAATTTATTGATGTCAGTAGGTTTAAAATATGCATTTTCATTTTTTAGTTTTGTTAATGGATTAGCAGAAATGTAAAAGCCAAAAACTTCTTTTTCATAATTTGATTCAAGTTCTTCATTTAATTGTTCTTCAAATAAATTTTCAATTTTTGTTTGCTTTTCTAAAGAAATATTTTCGTTAAACGCAATCATGGCACTAAAAATAAAGTCTTTATTAGCTACCATAGTTGATTTATTGTAACCAAAACAATCAAAACTTCCAGCTTTTGCTAAAAATGTATAATTTGATTCATTTAATCCTTTGTTTTTCATATAAAAGAAAAAATTATTTAAATCATCAAATAAATCTTCATGTTCATCAACAACATTATTTAAAGTTGATATAAAATCTCTACCTATTCCTTTAATTAATGTTAATGGCATGTAAATTCTATTTTCAGAGCTTGTATATGTTGACTTAATTAACGTTTTTTCTATTTTGTTACTAATTGGTTTAACCGATGGCTTAATAACTTCAATTCCAAATTGCTTCACTTCTTTAATATATTTGCTTGTTTTGCTTGGATTACCCATTACTCCATTTAATAATGCAGTATAAAATTCTGCTGGATAATGTGCTTTAAATCAAGCTAATCAATAACCAATATAAGAATAAGCAATTGCATGGGACTTATTAAAACCATATTTTGCAAATTGTTCAATTCAATTTCAAATAGCTGCTGCTTTTTTTTGTGAATAATTATTTTTGATAGCATTAAAAATAAACTCGTCTTTAACTTCCATCATATAATCAATTTGTTTTTTACCCATTGCTCTTCTAACAATGTCTGCTTTACCCAAAGAAAAATTACCTACATATTGAAGTATTTGCATTACTTGTTCTTGATACACGATAACACCATAAGTGGGCAATAGTATTTTTGCTAGACTTCTATCAACTAGCTTTACTTTTCTATTATTTTTACTGTTAATATACTCAGGAATCATTTCTTGTGGACCTGGCCTATATAAAGATGAAGCCGCGGCAATATCATTTATGCTATTTACTTTCATATCTATAATTAAATTTGTCATACCTTGTGATTCTAATTGAAAAATACCTGTTGTATTACCTTGTCTTAAAATTTCAAAAGTTTTACCATCATTTAAATCTATTTTTGAAAGACTTAAATCTTTTTTATGATTTATTTTAATAAGATCTAAAATTTCTTTTATTGTAGTTAAATTTCTTAAACCTAATAAGTCCATTTTTATTAAACCTATTTCTTCTAAGTAATTCATATCAAATTGTGTTTGATAAATTCCGTTTAAGCCCTGTCTAATTGGCAAAATGGTTCTTAAATCTACATCACTAATGATTATTCCAGCAGCATGGGTACCTGTTTGTCTTGGACACCCAATTAACTTTTCAACTAATTTAAAAATACTTTTAAATTCTTCTTTTTCACTGTATTCACGAATTAATTTCTGTGTCTTAATTATTTCATTGAAACTCAAATAATCATCACTTAATGATTTAGTTATAAGATTAACTAATTCCATATCAATTTGGTAAATTCTGCATGCATCTCTAAATGCTGATTTAAATGCAATTGTTTGGTAAGTTACAATTGTTGCGACATTATATTTACCATATTTTTCAAACAAATATTCAATAACTTCATCTCGTCTATTATCTTGAAAATCAATATCTATATCAGGCATAGTGACACGTTCAGGATTTAAAAATCTTTCAAAAAGTAAATTATACTCTATTGGATCAACTGTTGTAATTCTCAATAGAAATGAAACTAAACTTCCTGCAGCGCTTCCTCTTCCAGGACCAACAATTATGTCATTTTTTCTAGCATATGAAACATAATCATGAACAATTAAAAAATAATCAGCAAAACCTGTTTTTTCAATAACATCTAATTCTGTATTTAATCTTTCAATATATTCTGTTGGTATTGCTTGATTTTTTATATTTTTAAAATAATGATTTAAACCTGCTAAGCATTTCTGTTTTAAATATGAAAAGCTTGGCATGTTATCTGGCGCAACAAATTTCGCCATATGTTTTTTATTCTCACCAAAAATATCTAAGCTAACTTTATTAGAAATATAATTTCCAATTTTTTCTGTCTCAGAAAACACTTCAAGAACTTCATCAGCTCCTGGATATGCTTCATTTATTTTATAAGATTCTACAGCTTCATTAATTGTTAATCCATTTTTTAAAGCAAAAAGACCTCTATAATGTTCTTTTTCATTATCAAAGATATATCTGATTGTATTAAAAAATATTTTATTTTCATTTGTGTTTATAATTTCAGCATTATTAAAAAATAAATCTTTATCATTAACATTTGTTAATAAAAAAGTATTACTATCAATATTATTTTTAAGTAAGTTAAAAATTTGTTCTTCATTCAATTTTGTTTCATCATTTAGTTGAGAAGAAATTAAACATATATGTTCATAACCTATTTTATTTTTAGGAATCAAAGTTATTATTTTTTTATTTTCTAATTCTATTGATAATCCAATAATTGGTTTTATATTTTGTTCTAAAGCTTTCTTGAAAAATTCAGCTACCCCAAACATTGTTTTATTTTCACAATAAAACAAATATTCAAATTTTTCTTTTTTTGCAAAAGAAATATAATCATTAATTTTAATCAATGATTCTTGAAAATTATATACGCTACGCACATTTATTAGGGGTATAAAATTTGGCATTAATCCTCCTTATTAGTTTCTTCTGTAAAACTTCCTTTATGAAAAACAAATTTTTGAATTTTATTTTCCATTGTATAATCTAATAATTCATTTCATAAAATAGCATTTTCTTGATTTTCTGCCATTCATCTTTTTGGCTTTGTAACAGGTTGTTTTGGAACAAAAAGTGAGCACGCATCATCAAATGGTAAAATTGATGTTTCATATGATTCAATGAATTTTGATATTATTATTATTTCTTCTTTGTCATAAGTAAGTACTGGTCTTAAAATTGGCAAATCGCTTATTGAATTAATTACATCAATACTTTGAATTGTTTGAGAAGCAACTTGACCTAAACTTTCACCAGTTATTAAAGCTTCATGGCCATTTGCTTTAGCTATTAAATTGGCTATGCGCATAAACATTCTTCTCATGATTGTAATTTTGTAACTTTCTTCAGGTATGTGCTGTAATTCTTGTAATAAAGTTGAAAAATCACACACATATAAATTAAACTTTTTCGAATTATATTTTGAAACAATTTTTGCTAACTGAAAGACTTTCTCTAATGCTTCAGGAGAAGTATGTGGTGGTGTCATAAAGTGAATAAAATCGACATGCATACCTCTCTTCATTGTTAAAAATGAAGCAACTGGAGAGTCAATCCCCCCGCTTAACAAAGATAGTGCCTTACCGCTTACTCCAACAGGTAATCCTTTTAATCCTTCAATTCTTTTTGAAAAGATTTGAGTGCCATCTTTTTTTATAAGTACTTCAATTTTTAAATCTGGGTTATGCACGTCAACAACAAGATTATCAACAGCTCTTAAAACCATTGGTGCTAATGCTAATTTTAGCTCTGCGCTTGTCACTGGAAAACTTTTATCTTTTCTTGTTATTTCCAACTTAAATCTTTTATTTACTGAATTTTTAGCAATTTCAATGACCTTTTCAGCAATCTTGTCTAAGTTTTTTTCGCATTTTTCAATGACTGAAAGTGAATATATACCAAAAACTGTTTTTAATTCTTCTAAAACTTCATCAAGAATTTCATTTTCCACATCAATAACTAAAGAATTATTATCTTTAATAAATTTAACTTTTGATTGATCAATTTTTTTTAGTTTAAATTTTATATTATCTAAAAGTTTACTAATAAACATATGTTTATTGTTTCCCTTTAAAGTCAATTCACCATATCTTACTAATATACTTTTCATTTTTACCTAATTTCTATTTTAACTAACTGCTATATTTTGAGAGCTTAGTCTACTTAATATTGTTACATTATCTTTTAAACACTCTGTATAATTTTCTTGCTTTAATTTTTCTAAAGATTTTGCAATGCTTTTATCAATTGACTCAATTCCACCGAAACGATTTAAATATGATAAACTCACTTCTGCCAATTTTGCAAGATATATAGTTGATGCCATATCATTTTTTAAAATTGCAAAACTAACTATTTTTCCATCTAAGTATTCAATCATTTCATCAAATACTGATCGGACTAAAAAAGTCTCAGGATAATTTTTTAGATTTTTTTCTGATTTTTCTAATATTCTAAAACCTATGTTTATTTTTTCTTGAAAAGTTTTCAAAACTGATATGTTTGAATTTTTAGCAATCATGACTTCCATAACAGCTAAAACTTTTTTTAAACTCATATTTCTAGATTGAATTTCATTAATTATTTCTTCCTTAGATGTTAATTCAGCTCTAATTAATCTTAAATTTTCAAATGATAAAAATATCTTTGAAATTATATCCATTAGATTTAGCCCTTGCTTTGTGTAGTGAAGTTTTTGAACAGAGTTTTGACTTAATTCAAATTCTTTTAGCAAGTTAGTATATCTTTCTTGTTGCTCTTTAATTGTTTGCTCAACTGATAAAATTCTTGATCTAATAGCGTTTAAATTGCTGCTTGTTCCAAACTTTTTATTCAAGCTTCTAATATCTTTAAGAGCAACTATTTCATTAGAAACAGATGAAAAAGCATTTTTAATAACTTTTTGACTATTTTCAATAAACTGTTTAATTGAAGTTTCATATTTCATATTAAGTTCAAATATACGTATTTGAGATAAAAGTCTTTCCGAATTTTCATATGCTTTTTCGATGTTGATAGAGTAAATTTCTCTTTTAATAGTTTTTACTGAATTAGCATAAAAGTCAGAAATTGAATTAAACTGCGAAATCTTATTACTTTTCTGAACTTCATTACCTGTTGTACTTTGAAAAATAGAATTACGAATTTCTTCTAATTTATTTTTTAATTGTTGATCAACTAAATAGACTATTTTTTCAGTATGATCTAATATTAATATTAATTTTGAAATAATTTCATAGGCATCTTTCAAATTTGAGATAGCTTCATTATACTTTGCATTTTTTATATCAACACTAGCTGATTCAATGTATAAATTTAAATTGTTAAAAAAGTTTCCATTTAAAGTGTTTGGACTTCAAACATCATTTGAAATTCCATTTCCTGTTTTAATTAATGTCTTGATATTATTTGTTTCATGAACAACATTGATATATCAATCTCTTGCTATCTTTTGCATTTCTAAAATTTGTTCAATATTGTTAACTACATTTGCTGTATCTGTTTGCAAAATATCAGCTTTATAAAAAATTCTTTTAGCTTTTAAATAATTACTAATAGTTGGTTTTGGTCTATAACTGTTTTCATTAAACATTTGAGTAGTTTCAGTTGTCAAAGTTACAAATCTTTCTGCATAAATATTGTAATAATTTCTTAACATTATTAAAAAAGTACTTTCTAAATTTTTATTGTCTTTATTTTTAATATATATTCTGTAAATAATAATAATTTTTTTAAGTAAAGGAGATGAGTCAACATATGAAAGTTTTTTAGAACTTTCATATGTATATTCAACAGTTTTTTTGTAAAGGACTAAAGTTACAAGAGTACATATTAGTCCTAATATTGAAATCACTACTAATCCAATACCAACCATAAAAAGTGCTGTTGGTTTACTTGATAAAGTTGACATTAAATTCATGAAATCACCACTTTTCTACTATATATAATTATAACAAATATATTTAACACATTTGTTGTTGAAAGTAATGTACTTTATATATATAATATTAAAGTTATTGTTTATATTCTGCGGATGAATATTTATTAAAAACTGTTTACATATTAGTTATAAAAGTAACTCTTGGCAGTAAGAGCGAATCAGTAAACTGATTAGTAAAGAATTCATTAAAGACTATTTTTAATAACGCTATTTTTAAAAAGGAGATTAAGTATGTCAAGATATACAGGATCAACATTTAAAAAAGCAAGAAGATATGGTTTCTCAATTCTTGAGAATGGTAAAGAATTTAGCAAAGGTAAAAAAAGAGTAACAACTCCGGGTCAACATGGTAAAGACAAAGCTCGTTTAAAAATGAGCGGATATGGTGCTCAATTACAAGAAAAACAAAAAGTTAAATTTATGTATGGAATGACTGAAAGACAATTTAGAAATACATTTGCTAGAGCTAAAAAAGTTCATGGTGGAATTTTAGGGACAAACTTCCTAGTATTATTAGAATCAAGATTAGATAATATTGTTTACCGTCTTGGATTCGCAATGACTAGACAAGCTGCTCGTCAATTAGTAAACCACGGTCACATTTTAGTAAATGGTAAAAAATTAGACATTCCTTCATACCAAGTAAAACCAGGTGATTCAATTGAAGTTAAAGAAGCTATGAAGAAAAACGATAAAATTGCTGAAGCATTACAAAATAATGAATCAACAGTTGAATTCGTTAAAGTAGACAAAGCTAATTTAAAAGGTCAATTTGTTAGATTACCTGAGCGTCAAGAATTAAATGTAGAAATCAACGATGCTTTAATTGTTGAATGATACAACCGTTTAATTAAATAATAAAATTAAACAAATTAAAACACCAACGACTGATCGCTGGTGTTTTTTATTTTTCATTATATAAAACTCATCTTAAAGATGAGTTAATAATTTTGTTTTGAGAGAAAAAATAAAATGTAAATTTGATAATAAAAGTATATATAAATGAAAAGATTTAAAAACTGCTTTAGCAATTTTTATGCGGGGGGATAATTTCTTATCCCCTATTTTTATTATATATATATTTTTCCAAATGTTAAATATTTTTTTGGAATTTTTTATTTTATTTTTAATAAATAATATTTTTTCTTACCTTTTTTAACAATTATTTTATTATTTTTAATTAATTTAGTTTCTGACAAAATCATACTTTCATCAGAGACTATAACATCATTGAATGAAATAGCATTTGAATTAATAAACTCTCTTGCTTCCCTTTTTGAAGTTGCAGCATTGACTTTTATAATTGCATCAATTGCTGTAGTTGCTTTCTCTAATTCAACTGTTGGTATTGATTTAATTGCCAACTCTAAAAGTTCTTCATCTAAAGTTAAAATATTACCATTAAAAAAAGCTTCAGTTAATTTAATAGCTTTATTCAGTTCTTTTTCTCCATGAACAAATTTGGTAACTTCAGATGCCAATATTTTTTGCATTGATCTTAAATGTGGGGCTTCTTTATGTTTTATTTCCAATTTTGCAATTTCTTCTTGTGATAAGAATGTTAAAAATTTTAGCATTTTTACACAATCATTGTCATCTTGATTAATTCAAAATTGGTAAAAGTCATATACACTTGTTTTATTAGCATCTAATCAAACTGCTCCTGATTCTGTTTTACCAAATTTTTGGCCATCTGATTTTGTAAGCAAAGGGATTGTAAATCCGGCTGCTTCAGTATTTGCTGATCCAAGCCTTGTTGAAATATAATCAGTTCCACTTGTAATATTTCCTCACTGATCGCTTCCACCTATTTGTACCTTACAATTATGATTAGTATACAAATTATAAAAGTCATAAGCTTGTAACATAGTATATGAAAATTCTGTTACAGACAAACCAGTACTAATTCTAGTCGCAATTGAATCCTTGTTTAATAAATAACTAATATTAAAATCTTTTCCTACGTCTCTTAAAAAATCAATCAATGACATTTTGCCTAATCAATCAGCATTATTAGCAAATTTTACATCAGGTATTATACTTAAAAGTTGATTTTGAATTGCTGTAGCATGGTATTTGACTTGCTCATCACTCTGCAATTTTCTCTCATCTGCTTTAAAAGATGGGTCTCCTATCATTCCAGTACCACCACCTATTAATCCAATAGCCTGAAAACCAGCTTGATCAAATCTTTTAAGTGTTACTATCATCATTAAATGACCTACATGTAATGAATCAGCAGTTGGGTCAAAACCACAATAAACTGCAGCACCATCATTTTGTGCCTTTAATAATCTTTCTTCATTAGTGATTTGTTTTACTAGTCCACGTCATTCTAGTTCTTTAATTATATTCATAAATTCTCCTTATTTATTTTATTTTTTTTAAACGTTCAGAAGACATATTTTTTCTTCCAAATTTTGCTTGTTCTTTGCCATTAATTAAAACAGCATCACCAGTAAAATTATTGTCTATTTTTGCTAAATATCCACCAACTCCGTAAATATCAACTGGTGTATGATTAATTTCAAATTCTTTTATTTTTTCTTCTGTTAAACCTGATGAAACTATTATTTTTACATGTTTGTTCCCTGAATTATCAAGTGCATTTCTAACTTCTTTAATTAAATATTCATTAACTCCATATAAATTAGCATCAACAGGATACTTACTTTTGTTTTCTTCTAGGAATTTATCAATTAAATTTCCTGAAGTATCGATTCTAATTGCTCACAATTTTTCTTTAAAATAGTTTGCAACCTTAACAGCATCTCTAACACAATCATTGTTATAGTCGATAAGAGCTAATAAATTGCTTTCGGGGAAATTTCTATAAAAAGCTTCAGTTGCTTTTATTATATCTCCATCAAAAGCTTGAATAAGCGCATGTGGCATGGTTCCTGATGGTTTAGGTATTGTATTATCATCAATTAATTCCAATGAGGCTTCAGTTACAAAAAGTTTTATTCCTCCAACTCATGATGAATATCCATCATTTGCTAATGTTAGATATGAGTCAGCACGATCCATCATATTTAAAACTGGTTTACCATTAGCAGCAGACACTATTTTTTTTGAATTAGTTGCAATACATGAATTTCTTGCTAGTATCCCATCAATCATTCCTTCTAATCAACCAAAACTAGAATATTTCCCTTCAATTTTTAAAACTGGTTCATTTGAGTTTATAATGTCTCCATCTTTTAATGACCATATTTTTAAGTTTTTATAGTCTTTACATGCAAATTCTAATAGTTGAATAACTTCGCTTATACCGGATATTGTAATATTATTTTTTCTTTGAAAAAATTGCATAGTTACAACAGAATTAGGAAGTTCGTTTTCTATTATCAAACTTGTCTTTTTGAAATAATCAGCAATGTAATATCCATCTTTAATTTTTTTATCAAAATTTATTTTCTTCATAAATTATCCTTTGAACTCTTTACCTAGATTGATTTGATATTTTTCACTTAATTCAATTATTCCGTCTGAATTAAATTTGCCTTCTTCAATCCCTAATTCTTTAGCACTACATAGCATACCTTCAGAATCAAAACCTCTAAGTTTACCTTTAACGATTTGCACTCCGTTTGGCATTCAGCTTCCATCAGTGGCAACAACAACATAGATTCCCTCTCTAGCGTTTTTTGCTCCACATACAATTTTTAATACCTCTGATTTTATATCAACTTCACAAGCACTTAAATGTGTATCAGGAATTTTGTTACACTTAATAATTTTTCCTACAATGAATTGAGGCAAATTTTTAAGTACTATCACATCTTTTAACTCATAACTAATATACTCATAAATCTCAGGTTCATTTATAATAAAGTTTTTATTTATTTCTTTTTTAACATCAAAAATATTAATACCTACAATGTTGTTTTCATTTTTTAAAATAAGTACATTATTTATTTTTTCTGATGCTGTTATTGGTTTATTATTGAAAGCAAGCATTAAACAATTAAATTGCTTATTATAAAAGACTCCAAATTTTGTATTCATATGTTCACCCTCTATTTTAATAATTTTATTAATATTATATAATTAAGTTATTAAAAAAGCACTACAGGAGGTTAGATTATGAAAATAGCTATTTTAACTGACTCATCTTTTGATGGGAATTTAAAAAGTTTTAAAGATTTGTACCAAGCTCCTCTATTGATTGTTGAAGAAGATGGTACAACGCATTTTAGTGATGATAAGTTAGATGATAACTTTTTTTATGACTTATTAGATAAGCAGGTTTTAAAGACTGCACAAACCACACCAGGAGAAATGTTAAAAGTTTGAGATGAACTTTTAACTGAGTATGATCAAATAATTTTCTTGCCTTTATCAAAAGGATTAAGTGGTCAATTCAACACTTATAGAATGTTAAGTGAAAATGAAGAAGAATATAAAGGGAAAGTTTTTGTTTGTGACACTAACGGAGTAAGTATTATTAACCAAGAATTTGTAAAAAAAGTAGCCTTTTGAATTGCGCAAAATAAAAAAGGATTTGAAATAATGGAACTTGTATCAAAATCAAATGAAGATTTCATTGGTTATATTATTCCAAAGACTTTGGACACGTTAAAGCGTGGAGGAAGAATAAGTCTTGCAGCTGCTAGCTTAGCAAAAATGCTAAAAATTGTACCAATACTTAGATACGATGGAAAAATAGATAAAGAAGCTACAGCAAGAACTTTTAAAAAAGCTATTAATGAAGCTTTAGATTTAATTAAGAAAAATGCAAAAGGTGTTAAAACTGTTGATATTTCTTATTCAAGAATGGATCCAGAAACACTAACAGAAGTTGTAAAAATAATTGAAGAAAAAGGATTTACTATAAATTTAAAAAGTCAGATAACAAGTGTTATTGCAGCACACACAGGAAAAGAAACATTGGCTATTGCCGCATGAAAGAAATAGGAGGATTTATGAAAATAGTTATTTTATTAGACAGCTCGGGAACTAACTCATCAGAAAAAATTAAAAATAAAAATATTGATGTTTTACCACTGCACTTTACTTTTCCAAATGGAACAGACATGTTAGATACACCAAAAGAAGTAAAGGAAAGAGAAATTATAAAACTTATTTCAGAAGGAGTTGATATTAAAACAAGCCAAGCTAGTCCTGGAGAAGTTGAAAATAAATATGATGAACTTTTACAAACTTATGATCATGTTTATCATATACCTATTACTGGAAACTTATCAAGTATGCTACAAACTGCTATGATGGTCTCAAGAGATGAAAAATATATTGGGAAAGTAACAGTTTATGAAAATTTAAACATTGCTGCCCAAGCAATTGAACAAACAGCATTATACATTTGTAAACTTATTGAAGAAGGCAAAATTACAACGCCAGAACAAATTACTGAAGCAATCAAAGAATATGAAAAAACAATGTATATTGCTATCCTTCCGGGAGATCTTAAAAGATTAACTAGCGGTGGGAGAGGCAAAAAAGCAGTTACAACAGTTTTAAACCTTTTAAAAACTAAAGTCTTAATTAAGTGAGAAGCAGAACCAAAAAAAGAAGCAATGGGAAGAACAATTCATTCAATTATGGATAGAATAATTAAAGTTTACAATGAAAATTATAAAACGGGTTATGAAATGGTATTTGTTAGAACACCTTTGACAGCTTCAAAAATTTATGAAGCTGCTAGAAATGCATTGGTTGAAGGAAAAGTAAATTTTTCAGAAGAATTGGTACCTAATATTTACACAGCTCATGCTGGTGTTGATACAATAGCATTCATTATTACTAAAAAAATATAAAAAAATGTCTTTTAAAGACATTTTTTTATATTGAATATAGCACTTTTATTATTATAAAAATATATCGCACTAATTTCTTTAATTGGCAGAGGTAACAAGACTTGAACTCGTGACACTCGGTTTTGGAGACCGATGTTCTACCAACTGAACTATACCTCTAAAAAAGTACTCTATTAATGAGCACCTTGTTTTTATAATGGCAGGGGCAGCAAGACTCGAACTCGCGACACTCGGTTTTGAAGACCGATGTTCTGCCAACTGAACTATGCCCCTATTAAACACTTAAATATTATAAATAAAAAAATGTAATTTTTCAATCTTAATATTCAAAGCGCTAATTTCTTTTTTTGTTACAGCGTTCACAAATAACATGCAGCTCTATTTTAAGGTGCTCAAGTTTTTGGCTTTTATCTACAATTAATGTTTTAAACTCATCAAAATTTATATTTTTAATTTTTTCTGTTGAAACATGTTCTATATTCCCACATTTATCACATTTAATATGTGCAGATTTATTAGTTGAAAGTTCGTATCAAATATTTTTACCATCAAACGTATTTGATGATATTATGTGTTCCTTTAATAATAAATCCATAGTATTATAAATACTCGCTAAATTAACATTTGATAAATTTTTCTCAAGTTTAAGAGTTAATTGTTGTATATTGATATGTTCTGAAATAATAATAAGCTTAATAATATTAGATCTTATCTCAGTTATTTTTATTGATTTTACTTTTAACTGATCAATAATTTCATTGTATTTAGCTTGTTGAGCTTTTTTTAACTTTAACATAATTACTTTGTTAACTCTGCAATAACATTTTCTAAGTCTTTTATTGTTTTGATTTCTAAAAGTTTATCATCTGGAACAAATATTGAAAGACGATCCTCTAGAATTGTAATCATATCCATTAAATCTAATGAATCAAGACCAATTGATGAAAATTGAGTTTGAGTTGTCAAGTTTCCTTTAGCACCTTTGCTTTTTAATTCTTTAATAATTTCGTTATGTATATTCATTTTTAATCACCTAAACAAATTATATCATTTATTGGCCTTTTTCTAATTGGTAAAATCACTTATAATGTTTGAATTCATTTCATATATCTACTATAACTTTATTTTCTTCAAAATCAAAACTTATATTTTCTATATGAGATTGATTTTCAATTTTTAGTAAAAATGCGCTGATAAATTTATCATTGTCTATATCACCATTTTTATTTATGAATGTGTGCCATTCATTATCATTAAAAGTAACTTTTTTTATGTTTAAATTATCAACTTGATTACGACCAAAAAAGTTTGCATTAATAATTGCAAAATATAAACTTAAAAGACCTGATGCTAAAAGAACTAAAATTATGACTTGTTTAAGATACTTCATATAATTTTAATGCCTCCTTGATTTCATCACTAGTTAATAAAATTAGAATGTTTCAAAATTCTGAGTTAAATTTATATATAAACTTATTGCTTTTAATAATTTCAAATTTTAATGAATCAATCAACTGAAAATTAGAATAAGATTTTATTGGAATAGGAAATATTAAATTTTCTCCAAACACTTCAAGATTGAGATTTATTGATTGCTTTTTACTTCAATTAAAAGGATTAAAATAAAGTCCTTTTTCTCCTTCATTCAAAATAACTTTTTTATTTTTTTCATCTAACAAAGATTTTTCTAAATATACAACCTTATATACTCCTAAACTTTCCAAAAGTTTAGGTTCAAAATTACCAGCGTAATAATTCTTAAATTGTATTTCATCATTTAATTTAAAATCATTTAGTTTTACAGCTGGAAAAATTTTATTATTTTTAATTTGTTGTATTTCATACATTAGCAATTGATTATGATTTATTAAGTGCTGATTTTTTTCAGCAAAGTTTATATTTATTTCTGAAAATTCATCATAATATTTATTAACTTCAAGATTATTGAATTTTAAGTTTACATTAGCTTCTAAAAGACATTCAGAAGTTCACATTTTATTTTTGTTTTTTATATCATAATAAGTTAAATAATTAACTAAATTTATATTTATTTCATCATCTTTTTTAACAAACTTAGGATTTATTTTAATAATTCCTTTTGACCTATAATTTAATGTATTGAAATCATGACTTAAACCAAAAGTCAAATTTATATAATGTTCTTGCTTAAGTGCTACAGGTATCTCAAACTCAAAAAATAATTTGTTTTCATTATCAATTAAGTAATTTTTTGAAATTGCTGTAACTGGTTTTATTTCTTTTAAATCAGACGTATAAAGTTTAAAATCTAAATTTGCAATATTGTATTTCTCCTTATATTGCGATAAGTCAGCCATATTTGGATTTAAGTTTAAACATACAAGCATTTTATAATAGCTATTTTTGTTTATAGTATAAGGTTTATTAAAAAAGACTATTTCTGGTGATAAAAAAGACTGGTTGCTATTTGAAATAATATTATCAACAATAATATCTGTATTTATTTTTTGTTCTGACTGAATTATCATTTTGCTCACCTCATTTATAATTAAGCAAAAATACAAAAAAAATAAGATGATAATACATCTTATTATTATTTTTAATTAAGCGATAGCTTGTTTAGCTTTTTGATAAGTTGCATCTAAAGCATCACATGATTTTTTAAATGCTTCTTGTTCTGCGGCAGTTAAATCTCATTCAATAATTGTTTCTCATCCTTTTGATCCTAAAATTACAGGAACTCCAGTGTAGAAACCTTTTTGTCCATACTCACCATTTAATTTAGCACCAACCATAAATGTTGTTTTTTCATCTCTTAAAATTGCTGCTGAAATAGCTGCTAAACATACACCAATTCCATAGTAAGTAGCACCTTTACGTTCAATAATTTCATATGCCATTCTAATAGCTCTTGTTCAACATTCTTCTAAATCAGCATCAGTAATTTTTCCTTCAGCTAAGTATTTGCTTATTGGTTGTCCCATAACTGTCGCTTTTGAGTAAGCAGCAACTGATGAATCACCATGTTCTCCCATAATGTAAGCATTAACTGATTTTGGAGCAACATTTAATTTTTCAGCAACTAATCTTCTTAATCTTGCTGAATCAAGAGTTGTTCCAGCTCCAACTACTGAATGCTCATCATAACCAGTTACTTGTTGGTAAACAGTTGTTAAAACATCACATGGATTCGAAGCAATAACTGTCACTCCATTAAATCCTGATGCTTTAATTGCTTCAGCGATTCCTTTCATAATTCTTGAGTTATCTGCAATTAATTCTAATCTTGTTTCACCAGGTCTTTGAGGACGTCCAGCAGTAATAACAATTAAATCAGCATCTTTACAGTCTTCATAAGTTCCAGCTTTAATAGTAAATGGTTTGTCTAAAACAGCCATTGTATCTTGAATATCAATTGCATTTCCTTCTGCAGCTTTTGTATTAACATCAATTAATACGTATTCTTCAGCTAAACCTTGATTAACTGCTGAATAAATAAATGACATTCCAACTGCACCAGTACCAACTAATACAACTTTATTTGAAGTTTTTTTCATATTTAAATTCTCCCTATTAATTTCTCTCTACTAAATAATTATATTCTCTATAAGAATAAAAATTAAGCATTTTTCAATAGAAAATAATAATTTATGAGTGTTCTGCAAAACAAATAAAAAGTGTTACTAAGATGTAACACTTTGATATTGAATATTAGTATTCGTTTTTGTGGTATTCTTCAGCAATTTCCATTACTTCATCAATTCCAGTTAAACCTGTTCCTGCAGGAATTAAGTTTCCTAACATGATGTTTTCTTTTAGACCATCTAATTTATCTTCTCTACCTTTGATAATTGCGTCTGTTAATACACGCGCAGTATCTTGGAATGAAGCTGATGATAATCAAGATTCAGATTTCAATGGAGCTTTTTTAATACCTAAAATTTGATTTTTAGCAACTGGAGGTACTTTACCATCACGGATACATTGAGTAACTACTTCTTTAAATTTTTGTTGAGTTACAATTTCACCTTGCAGCAAATGAGATTCACCACTTTGGATAACTTTAACTTTGTTTAACATTTGTTTTACGATAATTTCAATATATTTATCTGAAATTTCAATCCCTTGTAAACGGTAAACTTTTTGAACTTCTTTTAAGATGTAGTTTTGTACAGCTGTAGTTCCAGCAACTTCTAATAGATCATGTAGGTTAATTGAACCTTCAGTAAGTTTTTTACCTGGTTTAACTTCATCACCTTTATTAACTCTTAATACAGCGTTATACATTGTTTTGTATTGTTTTTCAATTTGTGTTCCATTAACTTCTTCAGTAACAACAATTGTATTAATTCCATTTTTGTTAATGATATCTGTAACAACTCCAGCTTTTTCAGCAATAATAGCAACTGAACCTTTTTGAGTTGTAACGTCAAGTAACTCTTTAATACGAGGAAGACCCTGAGTAATATCAGCGTCCCCTGCAACCCCTCCGGTATGGAAGGTACGCATAGTAAGTTGAGTTCCAGGTTCACCAATTGATTGAGCAGCAATAACTCCAACAGGTTCACCAATTTTAACTAATGATGCAGTTGCCAAGTTACGTCCGTAACATCTTTGACAAACTCCTTTTTGGTTATCACAAGTTAATACTGAACGAATTGTTACTTTTGTAATTCCAGCAGCAATAATTGCATCAGCTTCTTTTGATTCAATTAAAGTATCTTTAGCAACTACAACATTACCTTTGATGTCTTTAATATCATTAAATGAGTAACGCCCAACAATTCTGTCTTTTAATGGAACAATAATGTTGTTGTGTTTTGTATCAATAACTGATTCAATTTCAAATCCTTTATTTGCTTTACAGTCTTCATTAACTACAACAATTTCTTGTGAAACGTCAACTAAACGACGTGTTAAGTAACCTGAATCGGCAGTTTTTAAGGCTAAATCAGCCATCCCTTTACGGGCACCGTGAGTTGAAACGAAGTATTCTGAAACTGATAAACCTTCACGGAATGATGATTTAATTGGAATTTCTTTAATGTCCCCTTTAGTATCGTTCATAAGTCCACGCATACCTACAAGTTGTGTAAAGTTAGAAACGTTACCACGGGCTCCAGAGTCCGCCATCACGAAAACAGGGTTTTTAGTATCTTGTTTCAATACTAATTCAAGTCTTTTTTGAATGTCATCTTTAACATCAGATCAAACTTCAATAACACGGTGTTTTTTCTCTTCTTTAGTTAACATACCTTCATTATAGAAGTTTGTAATTTCTGCAACCTTTTGATCAGCTTCAGCAAATTCTTCATATTTATGTTTAAAGGCAACAACGTCTCCAGCTGAAATAGTAGTTCCAGATTTTGTAGAATATTTAAATCCTAAATCTTTCATTTTATCTAGCATTTCAGCTGTTTTTCTTGCTCCAAAATTGTTAAAGTATATTTCAATAATAATTGATAATTCTTTTTTCTTAATTGGACTTATAACTGAGTACTCAGCAATAACTTCATTTATATCTTTTGAGAAGTCAAAAATAAATGTTTTAACTGCTTCTTTTGCATCATAAATACTTGATGAGTTAATTCATGGGAATGAAGCATCAAATATTTGGTTGAATAGTATTTTACCAACTGTTGTTACTAAATAACCTTTTCTTTGTTCTTCAGTAAATTTTTCAGTAGGTAATGCATCAACTGCAATTCCAATAATTGCGTTTAATGAAACCATTCCTGTATCAAAAGCATTAATAGCTTCTGTAATTTCAGCAAAGATTGTTCCTTCACCTTTTTGCCCTTTTTCTTCAAAAGTAGCATAGTAATTACCTAAAATAATATCTTGACCTGGAGTTACAATTGCTTTTCCGTCTTTAGGTCCTAAAATAGCATTTGATCCTAACATTAAAGCTCTAGCTTCAGCAACTGCTTCTTTTGTAATTGGAACGTGAACAGCCATTTGGTCCCCATCAAAGTCGGCATTGAACGCAGTAGTTACAAGCGGGTGAAGACGAATTGCTTTCCCTTTAACTAATTTAGGTTCAAATGCTTGAATACCAAGTCTGTGAAGAGTAGGAGCACGGTTTAATAGAACTGGTCTATCTTTAATTACGTGTTCTAATGCTTCTCAAATTTTAGCATCATTTTGTAAAATCATTTTTTCAGCAACTTTAACGTTTTCAGCATACTCATGTTCTTGTAATCATTGAATTACAAAAGGTTTAAATAATGTTAAAGCCATTTCACGAGGAATTCCTGCTTGATACATTTTTAAATCTGGCCCAATAGCAATAACTGAACGACCTGAGTAGTCAACACGTTTTCCAAGTAAGTTTTGACGGAAACGACCTTGTTTTCCTTTAAGTACACTTGTTAATGATTTTAAAGGGCGTTTGTCTTTTCCTTGAATTGGACGTGGCTTACGTTCATTATCTAATAATGCATCAACAGCTTCTTGTAACATACGTTTTTCGTTGTTAATAATAATTGATGGTGCACCCATTTCTTTAACTTTTAATAAACGTTCATTTCTAATAATAATACGACGGTATAAATCATTAATTTCAGAAGTTGTAAATCTTCCTCCATCTAATTGAATGATAGGACGAATGTCTGGTGGAATAACGGGTAAAACACGTAATACCATTCATTCAGGTTTTTGATTAGAACGTTTTAATGATTCTAAGATATCTAATCTTTTTAATAATTTTGAGTTATCAGCATTTTGACCAATAGCATCTAAAGTATTTTTTGTGATTTCAATTTCTTTATCTAAATCAATTTGCTTTAATAATTCTTCAATAGCAGAAGCACCAATACCAAATTTAGCATCTGTATATTTTGAAATTAAAGCAGTAGCTTCATCAATTGAAAAAGGAATAGTTGGATTATTTAATTCTTCTAATAATCTTTCAGCTTTCAGTGTATCTCTATGAGCTGGATCATTTATTAACGTAACAATTTCTTCAATAGCAGGTCTTAATTTGCTACGAGTTTTTTGTGACTTTGAAACTCCTAAATCTAAAACCTCTTTAGCTGCAAAGTGTTTTGATGTTCCTGGATCTAAAACGATATGTGAAACAAAGTAAACAACTTCTTCTAATTCTTTAGATTTTAAGTCCAATAATGACGCAATTCTTGATGGTGATACTTTAACCATTCAAATATGAGTAACAGGTTCAGCTAATTCAATGTGCCCCATTCTTTCACGACGCACGATTGATTCAGTTAACTCAACACCACATTTTTCACATTTTTTCCCTTTATTCATAGGGTTGGCTTTTTTAAATTTTCCACAAAAACATTCATAGTTTTTAGTTGGTCCAAATATTTTTTCATCAAACAAACCATCTTTTTCAGCTTTTAATGTTTTATAGTTAATTGTTTCAGGCTTAGTTACTTCTCCATGCGATCATGAGCGAATAGTATCAGCACTAGCTAATTCAATTTTAATTACTTTATTGTTTTTATTTTCCATTTTGCCCTCCTATTCTTCTTCAAATGAAAGGTTAATTTCACTTTCATCTACTTCTTCAAAACTATCTAAGTCTTCAATTTCAACAAGAGTTGTTGAATCTTCAAAAGTTAATTTATCAGTTGAAGCGTGCTTCATACTTTCATCATTAATTGAATCATTATCATCATCATATGCATTAATTTGTGACTTATTACCTTTTTCGTCTAATAAATAAATATCAAATCCTAATCCCATAATTTCTTTTGAAAGAACATTAAATGACTCAGGTGTTCCTGGAGTAGGAATGTTTTTTGATCTTACGATAGCTTCATAGGTTTTTGTACGACCTTTTAAGTCATCTGATTTAATAGTTAAGATTTCTCTTAAAGTATGAGCTGCCCCATAAGCTTCTAACGCTCAAACTTCCATTTCTCCAAAACGTTGTCCCCCATTTTGTGCTTTTCCTCCAAGAGGTTGTTGAGTAATTAATGAGTATGGCCCAACACTTCTTGCATGAAGCTTATCATCAACCATGTGTGAAAGTTTTAACATGTACATAACCCCAACAGAAATTGGTTTGTCAATTGCTTCTCCAGTTTGACCATCAATTAATTTAACTTTTCCATAGTTTTCCATTCCAGCTTCAGCCATAATTTCATCTAAATCAGTACTGTTAACTCCTTCGAAAACTGGAGTTGCAATTTTAACTCCTAATTTTTTAGCAGCCATTCCTAAATGGATTTCTAAGATTTGTCCAATGTTCATACGTGATGGAATTCCTTGTGGGTTCAATAGAATATCTACTGGTGTTCCATCTTCTAAATGAGGCATGTCTTCAACTGGTAAAACTTTTGAAATAATCCCTTTGTTACCATGACGTCCTGACATTTTATCCCCTTCTTGGATTTTACGTTTTTGAACAATATAAACTTTAATTACTTCTAATACATCTGCTGGCAATTCAATACCATCTGGGTTTGCTGCTGATTTAGCTTTGAAACGTTTAACAGATTGAACAATACCTTCTCCACCATTTGGAACTTTCAATGAGTTATCTTTAACTGATCTTGATTTTTCTCCAAAGATAGCATGTAATAATTTGTCTTCTGGTGATAATTGAGTTTGTCCTTTTGGAGTTACTTTACCAACTAAAATATCTCCAGTTTTAACTTCAGTACCAATTGCTACAATTCCTTCATTGTCTAAGTACTTTTTAGCATTGTCACTAATGTTAGGGATTTCTGAAGTGATTTCCTCAGCTCCTTGTTTTGTGTTACGAACTTCTAATACATATTCATCAATATGCACTGATGTAAATTTGTCTTCCATGATAACTCTTTCAGACATAACAATAGCATCCTCAAAGTTGTATCCATTATATGTAGTAAACGCAACAACAACGTTTTGTCCTAAGGCTAATTCTCCATTATCAACAGACGGTCCATCAGCAATGATTTGCCCTGCTTCAACTGAATCCCCAACTTTAACAATTGGTTTTTGTACAATAGAGCTTCCATTGTTTGAACGTTCAAAGTTTGCTAATGTATAAGTTTTGATTCCTGCTTTTGATTCAACAGTAATTTGTTTTGCGTCTACATATTTTACAATTCCGTTTTCTGTAGCAACAATACATACTCCTGAATCTCTAGCTGCTTCAAATTCAATACCTGTTCCAACAAATGGTGATTCTGGAACAATTGTAGGAACTGCTTGACGTTGCATGTTAGCACCCATAAGTGCACGGTTAGCATCATCATTTTCCAAGAATGGAATTGCTGAAGTAGCAACAGAAACAATTTGTTTAGGTGAAACGTCAATAAATTGAACTTCGCTTACTTTAGCAATGTAATCATCACCTTTGTAACGTGAAACTACAGTTTCATCTAAAATTTTTCCGTTTTCATCTTTTGTAACATTTGATTGAGAAATAATGTATTCTTTTTCTTCATCAGCTGATAAATATTCATGTTCATTTTGAATTACACCATTAATAACTTTTAAGTAAGGTGTTCTAATGAATCCTAATTCATCAACGATTGCATAAGTTGATAAGTTGTTAATCAATCCAATGTTTGGTCCCTCTGGAGTTTCAATAGGACAGATTCTTCCATAATGAGAAGGGTGAACGTCACGCACTTCTAAGCTGGCACGGTCTCTTGATAATCCACCAGGTCCTAAAGCAGTTAATCTACGTTTGTTAGTTAATTCTGCTAATGGGTTAATTTGATCCATGAATTGTGATAATTGTGACAAGTTAAAGAACTCTCCAATTACAGCAGTTAATGGTTTTGCGTTAATGATTGTTGAAACTTTAACTTTGTATAAATCACTTGTTGAAAGTTTTTCTTTAACGTTTTTATCAATACGAGTTAATCCCATTCTAAATTGGTTTTGTAATAATTCTCCAACAGTTCTAACACGGCGGTTAGCCAAGTTATCAATATCATCATATTCACCAATGTTGTACTCTAATCCTAATAAGTAAGATACAGTAGCTACAATATCAACAACTGTAATATGTTCTTCTTTTGAATTAGGAGTAATACCCACGATTGTGAAAGTTTCATCTTTTGAATTGTTGTCTTGGTAAACTTTAACTTTTTGAATTTGACGTGAACCTGGAATATCTTCTCTGTATTCAATTGAAGAAACCATAACACCCTCTTGTGATAAAGCTTCAGAAACTTCTTTAAAGTTTGCTTTAGAAACTTCAGTGTTTTTAGCAACTAAAACTTTTCCATTTGCATCAATAATATCTTCAGCTAAGATTCTTCCAATTAAACGATTTTTAACAGCCAATTTTTGTTGTAATTTAAATCTACCAGCTTTTGTTAAATCATATTTTCTACGGTCAAATAATAATCCATTAATATATTTTGATGCCCCATCAGATGTTGCTGTTTCACCTTGTCTAATTTTTTTATAAATTTCTTGAACATGTTGAGTTCAGTCTGCATATGTATCTCCAGTATCGTTGTCATTTTTTAAAGTTTCAACAATAACTTTGTCTTTATCATAAATATTTAAGATTGTATCTCTATCTAATCCTAAAATCTTTAAAAATGATGTTGCAGTAGTTTTTCTTGATTTATCAATTTTAACAAATAATGAATTTGTTGTTTCAGCAGTTTTTTTAGTATCTGTTTCAAATTCTAATCAAGTCCCACGACTTGGGATAATATCACCATTGTATAGGTTTTCCCCTGTCTTGTTGTTGATTTCTGTTTTAAAATATGAACCAGGTGATCTAACTAATTGTGAAACAATAACTTTTTGTGAACCATTAATAACAAATGTTCCAGCGTCAGTCATTAATGGGAAGTCTCCAAAGAATACTTGTCCTCATTTTCTTACACTAACTTCAGCTACAACTACATCTTCTTTTTCATCTAATATTGTAATTTGAAATAAGTCATTTTTTTCTGTACCTTTTAATTTAACATCAAAGAAATAAATGTTTTCTGTACTTTTAACAAGTGAAACATTCTTTGAATCTGTTTTTTCAGCAATTCAATTTGCTAAAACTTTTTTAATATCTTTTTCTACAATTTCTTCAAACTGCTTTGAAATATCTTCAGTTTTTGTAAACATTAATTGTAAGTCTACATAAATTGGAGCATCATAAATTTTTGATTGTTCTTTTGCTTTTGCTGGAGAAATTTTAGCTTCTTTAATTTCTCATCCCTCTAAGAAAAGAGATGCACTAGCATCATTTGAGCTCATTGCAAAAAATTCATTTAAAACTTCGTCAATTCCTTTTGTTTTGAATCATTCGAAAGTTTTTGTTTGAATTTCGATTAAGTTTGGTAATTCAAGATTACCTGAAACTTTTCTATAATCACGTCTTTCAACGCCACGGTTTACTTTTTTAATTTTATATGCCATGTTGTTTCCTTTCATTATTCTAAAATATATTTATATTTGTTTAATTGCTTATCAGCAATCATAAAATTTGCGTCATTTTTTGTAACTTTGACTATGTTAGCGCTTTTGAGATTTTCTAAAGCATCCTTAATTTCTTGTTTTTTGACTGCTGTGTAACCTGCTACTTTTAGTTTGTCAGTAATTCTTTTTACTGAAACTTCTTTTGTTCTTTCAGTAAGAATAGTAATTAGTACAACAAGTTCGTAATCACTTGGAAAAAATTTTGCTCTAACATCAAAATCCTGAGCTATTCATTCTTTAACTAGAGACAATATAAATCCTCTTTTTACAGAATCTTTTAAATCTTTTTTAATATACTTCAAAATTTCACTTATATTAAAATTGTTAACTGCTAACTCATTAATTTTTTCAATTAGTTCTTCTCAGTGATTTAGCAAATCAAAAATTCAAACTTGAAACATTTCCTTTTCTTTGTATTGACCCATAAATCAAAGACTCATTAGTAAAGCTAAAGTTGAATTAAACTTTTGATAAGGTTGAATAATTAAAATCTGTAAGAAAATAATTATTGCTTTTGTAAAACCATCAAAAGAATTTTCAGGTACATCATTTACAAACTCAAACAAGCCTTTTAGTTCTTCATCAATTAGCTCAAAATTTATTGCTATATCAGTCAACATTGTTTTGTTATTGTTTCTATAATAATTTGCTTTTCTATCTAAGTTAAATTCAGTATTTCTAAACAAAATATGAATTAATAATTCATAATTATCTTCATTTATTTTAAAGTCTGTTTTTTTAACTAATCTAATTGCTTCAATTAGATTCATTGCCATTTTTTCTTTTTTAGTTTTTGGTTTTGCCCCGTTTTCAATTTTTCTAATCATATTATTAATTGAGAGCGTTGAAGAACCTTCTGCCAAATTTTCTAAAAACATTAGTGAAGATATATTGCTAGTTAAAATAAATTCTGTTAATTGTTTATTGTTCGCAAATGTATATGCTTGAAAGTAATTAGTTAGGTACTTATCACTTTCTATTTCATTTATTGGTTCGAAATTCATTTTTTGCCCTATTGATAATGGAAAGTTTATAGTGAAAAGGCCTTGTTCTTCAACGACTTGTTGCATTGAATTAATGATCTTTTTATTTAGAAAATAATTTAGACTCATAAAAACTTCCTCCCAATATTTCTTTGCAAAAAAATTGAGAATAGCAGAAGCTCTTAACTAACTAAACTAGACTCGATTATTTTATTATATATAAAACACCATAAAAAATCAAATATAACTACTTAATTTAAAAGCTAAAATAGTGTTTTTTTCTTATTCTATTTTTAAGTATTTATAATATATTTAAGAATAGAAAAATAGAGAATCAAAAAAGTGAAAAACGTGGAACTAAAAATTAAGGAATTTATATCTAAAGGTTTATATCCAGGCGCAGTTGTTAAGATCGATGTTGATGGGGTCAACTTATATCATTCTTCATTCGGATATAACGATATTGAAAACATGAAACCCATGTCAATAAATCAAATTTTTCCAATTTACTCAATGACTAAACCAATAGTTATAATTGCTGCTTTACTGTTAGTGCAAGAAAAACTAATTTCATTAGACACTAAAATTTGTAATTATTATTCTAAATTTAACAAAAAGATAAAATTAAAAAATTTATTAAACATGACTTCTGGTATACCATACAGTTGAAACTCTAAAAATTATGAAAATGAATTACTAAAAATTGAAGAATTAATTGAAAGCGATAATTTTACCCTTAATGAAATATGTGAAATGATTAGTGAAATACCTATTCAAATTGAGCCAGGAGAAGAGTGGATATATGGAATGAATATTGATATTTTGGGTGGGATTATTGAAAAAATATCGGGTATGAGTCTTTCAAATTTTTTGAAGCAAAAAATACTGATTCCTTTAGATATGAAGGACACTGATTTTAAAATAACTGATTCTAATAGAAAAGCAATTAAATACTCTTATAATGTAGAAACAAGTAATAGACGACTGTATAGAGATGAATACTATCATTACTTAATGCCTAAATGTTTTGATAAAACACCCAAATGTTGTTTAGGAGGTTCTGGTCTGTTTAGCACTGCAGAAGATTACAATAAATTTTTAAATTTTTTGTTAACGGGTAAAATAAAAGGAAAGCAATATTTAAATAAAAAATGACTAAATGAAATGAGTACAAATCAAATACCAAAACTAAGAAATCAAAAGATTTTTGATTTAAATGAAGATTATAGATTTGGTTATGGAATAAGAGTTAGAGTAAAAAATGAAAACTTTCCTTTAACAGAAATTGGCGAGTTCGGATGGGGTGGAATTTTAGGCACTTCCTCACTTGTTGATCCAAAAAATAAAATTGTTATGTCTTTTATGGTTTCAGTATATCCTGGTAATAATTCTATTGTTGAAAATGAGCTATTCTATGCGCTGTACAAAGACTTGAAGTACGTAAAATAAAAAAACCTTGCAAAGCAAGATATAAATTAAAATTGGAAGTGCAACACTTCTAACCGAATGTCTCATAAAATTCCTGAGCTGATTTATAGTTCAGAATTTTACGAGGCATTTTATTTATTTCATTTAATATTTCTATTATATTATCATCTTTTAAATTTGTAAAATTAGTTTTCTTAGGTAAATATCTTCTAATCAAACCATTAAAATTTTCATTAGTTCCTTTTTCACAAGAAGCGTAGGTATTACATGTATAAAGTGGTACGTTTAATTCTTGTGTGACTTCATGTAAAAGATTAAATTCCATACCATTATCTTTAGTAATAGATTTAATATTTAAATTTTCTTTTCCAATTAATTCTTTTAATTTTTCATTTGTATGTTTCATAGTTTTATTTTCTAATTTAATTGCAAAACCTTTTCTGGTAACTCTTTCAACTAGTGTCATTATGGCTTTTGAACTATTGCCAGAACTAACAATTAAATCAATTTCAAAATGACCAATGTCTTTTCTTTGATTAATATTTTTAGGTCTATAAGTAATTGGAATGGAATTCATTTTTGATATTTCTCATAGATAATGCTTATATTTACTAGACTTTTTTCATCAAAACCTAGGTCTCAATAAATCTTTTGATTTAATTTTTATTTGCTTATTCTTAATTCAATTGTAAACAGTTTGGGTTGTTGGTGTTTTAATCCCAAGTTCTTTGGCTTTAAAAACACAAACATCAATGCTAAAACTTTTTGGATTAAAATTAACATAAAGAAATCTCAAGAATTCATTATATTTACTTATTTTATTTTGATGAGATAAGGTATTATTAATATCTCTAGTAAATTGTGAATCCTTGGCTTTATAAATCATAGCTGCTTTATTTCTTTTAATTTCTCTGTAAATAGTTGATCTATTTCTATTTAATTCTTTAGCTATAAAAGAAACAGATTTATTTTGAACATTTAATAGATATTCAATTAATGTTCTTTCTTTTAAAGATATTTGTTTATAATTATTCATGGTAACTCCTTTGGGCTTTGATCGGTCAGGAGTTGCTTTTTTGTATCAAAAAAACTGCAATTCCTATGAGATTATTTTCTCATAAGTGTTGCAGTTCCAATTTTAATTCGTACCTTGCAAAGCAAGATTTTTTTTATCTTTTAACGTGTAAATACTATTTGTATTCTACTGATGCTCCTGCTTCAATTAATTGAGCTTTAATTGCGTCAGCTTCTTCAATTTTTACGTTTTCTTTAATAGCTACTGGTAATGTTCCGTCAACTAATTTTTTAGCGTCCATTAATCCTAATCCAGTTACTTCTTTAACTACTTTAATAACTGCAACTTTTTGTCCACCTGCGTTTGTTAACATAATTGCAACTTCTGATGGAGCTGAGTCAGCAGCAGCTGGTCCAGCAGCAACAGCAACACCTGCTGATGCAACAACGTCGAAGTGTTCTTCGATTGCTTTAACTAATTCGTTTAATTCTGTTAATTTCATTTCTTCTAATGCTTTAATAATATCTTCTTTTGTAATTGCCATGATTTTGGTCTCCTTTAATTTATTTCTATTTTGCTATTAATACATTTTGATTATTTGTATTAGTTTTGTTTTGTATCAGCAACAGCATTAATTACAGCCATAACTTGACGTAATGGGTAAAGTAAGCTTGATGCAAACATTGAGTATAAATCTTCTTTTGATGGTAATGTAGCAATTTCAGTGATCGCTGCAGTATCCATAGCTGCGCCTTCGTAAACTCCGGCTTTTAATTTTAATGCTTCATTTTCTTTTGCAAAGTTTGCTACTAATTTAGCAGCTCCAATTGCATCTTCGTTTGAGAAAACAAAAACATTTTGTTGAGTTAAATATTCGTTTAATTCTGTTAAATTTAATTCTTCAACAGCTCTTCTAACAAGTGAGTCTTTGTAAACTTTAACTTCAATACCTTGTTTTAGAGCTAGTCTTCTTAAATTTGACATTTGTTCAACTGTTAAGTGTTTGTATTCTGCAATAGCAACACCTTGAGCTGATTGAATTTTAGAAACAATCTCAGCAACGATTTCTGCTTTTTTAGCATGTGCAGGTCTATTTGTTGACATTCGTATTCCTCCTATTTTCTTATTTTGTAAAACAAAACCCTCGGTTCTTAATGCAAAGACCGAGGGAAACGTAAAAATACATTTTTTTAAATTAATGTTTGATTTATTTAATAAATGTTTATTTTAATCCTAGGTAACAAATTAAGGGAATTTCCCAGTTACTGTCTTTGGTATTAATAGCCTTTATTAATAATATCATATTGAATAATTATTTCAATAATTCATACTAAACTTCAACATCATCATTGCGATTCATAGTATCAATATCTGTTTCATTAGGCGGAAATACACCATCATTTTGACGCCTTTTATATCATTCAAACTGACCTTCAAATGGATGCAATCTTCTAACTTCTTGAACTAAATCTAAATAAATATCTTCACTCATACTATTTCAATTATATTTAAATAATTTTCTATTAGACTTAAATTCAGTTAGTTCTTTTGTTAAACCTAGTGAATTCATTCCATCAACAACATGTTTACCAATGAAACTTCCAAATCTGATTTCTCTATTTCTATTTTTTGCACCATATAAACCTATTAACACAAAAACTAAAGCAAAAATTAATAGTATCCCTGCTTGTTGCATAATGTATAAAGCATCATCTAAATTAAATCCGTTTTCACCAACACCGTATATAATAGAACCTAATCCATGTAATACGTATGTGAATTCAGCAATAAAACTAATTTTATGGAAAAATTCAAATTGCATAAAAGATGGAAAAGTACCCCAACCTGATGAAATATTAATAACTAAGTAAATAACAATTAAAACCTTTGAAATCGTTTCATCTTTAAACAAGAATCATAGTCCTTGAATTGTTAGTACAAATATTAAGTCTACAAATAATAATCATATTCAAACTGAAAGCATGGCAGCTGAACCAATAGCTACTCATCCCGTTAGACATAATGCAATAGTTAAAGCTGTTGCTTGAGTTATACCTGTAACTAACATTAGTAGTGACTTTGATGCATATCATTTACGAGCTTTTAGATTTTTAGTTCTTCTTGCTCTATCGTAAATGAATGTTTGCATAAATGTTCCTACAAATAATCCTATTATTATAAAAAATTCACCAATACCAATACCATATATTCCATTTTTTAAACCTGCAATTTCAATTTTTACTACATCAAATTTATCAAATGCCTTATGCTTAAACAATTCAATAATTTTATGACTAATTGTGTTTATAAAATTAATTTGATTTACAAAACCGTTTGCTACAGCTAATTCGTCCATATTTTTATTAAATTCAGCTATTGTTACAGCATTTCTGTTTAATTCATTTTCATTTGAAGTGAATACTTCTTGAGGTTTTATTAACCTTAAATTAAATCCTGTTTTTTGAACTAAAATTGAATTAATTTTTGGTAAATAAGTTTGGAAGTTAAATTTGAACTTATCAAAAGGACTATTATTAATCCCAACAATAATTGTTTTAATTGCAGTTTCAACTTTTTTATCTAAACCTAATTTATCAAGATTATCTAAGTTAATTCACATTTTTTGTGAATCTGTAAATGGATCAATACCATGCATTACATCATATAAATATTTATTAAGTATGTGTGAATTATCATTTAAAAATAAAAGATAACCTTTAATTTTTGAATTAGCAAAATTAATTTTAAATAGTTGAGCTAATTCTTGAATTTTTTGATTTTGCAAAAGTTCTGAAATAGCATTAGTTAAAATACCATTTGTTTTTTTAGCAGCATCAGCAGAAAAGGAAGTTTTTTCACTAATATCTCCAAAAATAGTGTTTTCTGATTTAACTATTTTGGAACTATCAAAATTTTTATTAGGCTGCATTATAGCATCACTAATAACATATTGTTTTCCTGCTTTAATTGTAATATCAGAATCAGAAACTTCTCCTACATTTTGAGAAATTTTAACTATTTCATCTTCAAACGGAGTATAGCTTACTTGTTTATAAAAATTTTTATAAATAAAATTTGATATAAATGATGGTATGTTTTCACCTAAAAAATCCTCAATAGCAGAAACTATAAGTGCTGATTTCATTTCCATCATACTATTTAAATAGTATCCAAAAATAAAATTTCTTTCAAAAGTTGTTCAAATGTTTATATTAACCTTATTATTTTTTGGAACATTATTTTTGTTTAAAACAGAACCTATTTGTTGAATTAAATATTCACCAAACCCCTTTTCAATTTTGGCTTGTACATAATATTTTTTACCTTTTCATTGTTTATCAATTTCATTTTGAGATGAAACGTATCTGATATTTGTAAAAGCCATGTCTTCTTTTAATTCAGGTGAAGAAAATGTATAATCTTCATCTTTAATATTTTTGTCTGTCTTTTCATTCAATGCTAATTTTATTATGTCTCATGCACTAAATTGAAAAATATGACTTGCAACTTCTTCTTGTGAAGAAACATGCATTTTTCCAGCATTTGTATATAAAATTTGTCCTTCAGTATCATAAGAATAAGAAATTGCTTTTTCTTTGCTTATAGATCCATCTACTGATTTGTAATTGTAATCAGTTAAAACACCAATTTTAAAATCGAAATTTTCAGTATCATTATTTTTATACACTCAGACTGTTTTGTCTTCGTTTAAAATAGCAACAGGCGCCTTTCCTAAATTAATTGTTGGGTTTCAAAAAGCCATTAAACATGTAACACCATACAATATAGGTACCAATGCAATACCTATAAATTTAGAAATTCTTTTCACCGAAGACAGAACTCGAGATGAAAATTCATCTCGAAAACCCTTGATAATTCCTATCATATGTCTCCTTATAAATAAATGAACTTTAGTAGTTCATATATATAAGATAACACTTAATAAAAAAAATAACTTTAAAGTTATTTAATTTTTATATTATTAAATTTAAAAATTCCAAATAAATAAACTAGGAATGCAATAATAATCATTAAAATTGGTTTTCATAAAATAGAGAATGTGCTTGCTCCTGTTTGTTGATGTGGTATTATAACCATTAAATATATTGAACCAATAAATGTAAGAGCGCAAGTTACTAAACTTAAAATCATTAGTGCCCAAAAAGTTTTGTTACCATATATTTTTTTATATTCCGTGTCTTTTAATCTTAATTTAATTATTGCTGAATTTAATAAAATTTTTAATGCACTAGTTGCAAGTGCAAATGAAGAAATTATTTCTGAGATAGAACTAAACAAAATATAAAATACTGCTACAGAACCAAGCAATATAATTGCCATATAAGGTTGGTTAGTTTTTTTATGAACTTTTCCAAAAAATGCGTGAACATCACCTGTTTCAGATAATTTATGTATCAGTCTTGATTGAAAAAACAATAAAGAATTAACAGAACCAATAAATAAGAATATTGCTAAGATATTAAATGTCAGTACTGCTCATTTATGTTGAGCAAAAATAGTTGATGTTGATCCGTTTGGATCAATTCAATTTCCTTGATTATCTGGTGTTGCTAATGATAAAAGAGCAATACCATAACAAACATAAATAACTAGCACGATTAATACGGCACTAATTATTACCAAAGGAACTGTTTTTTTAGGGTTTTCAATTTCTTCTGTAATATATGTGGGAAACTCATGACCCGAATATGCAAACCCTGTGTATGTGATTGCAGGAATTAACATTGCTGAAGATATATAAGCGTGTCCCAAATTATTGTTCATTTGTGAATTTGACAATAGACCATCTTTTGAACCATACATAATTGCTAGTATGAATACTAATATGATTGGTAAGGTTTTTACGAACAGAAAGAATATCTGTGTATATTTACTACTATTTTTGACCATTATTTGTATCCCTGCAAGAAATAGTAGAATAAATACGGCCAAAGCTTTTTGCAAAGTTTCAACAGCAATTTCTTTAGAATCTAATTCTAAAATTTGAGTTATCATTGAACTCATGGCAGAACAACAACTTGCTAGTGAAGTTGCAGAAACAAATAAAATTAAAACTCATCCAAATCAAAATGCTAAAATTCTTCAGTTGCATTTTCTAATTCAGCTATATCCACTACCACTTTCACCATATCCAATTGAAGGTTCTATAACTATAAAAGCATCTGGTAACACTATTAATGCTCCAAAAATCCATGCAAGCATCATTAACAATGGGTTTGCTTGAGCAAGAGCAAAAACCATGTTAAATGAAATAATAATACTTGAACCAACAATTGCAGCTAAAGTAGAAGCTAAAACGGTTCAAAAGCCATATTTTCTGTTAAGTTTCATTTTTTTATTCTCACTTTCTTGCAAAATTTATAGATTTTGAAATGTATTCTTCGTTATAAGTTACGATTGTATTTACATGTTCAGAACCATCTGGTACTCATATTTCACTTTTTATTACTTTTTCAAATTTAATTTTTTTATTATACATTAATTCACTCATTTCAAATGGAATAAATGTGTCACCTTTAGAATGAATAAATAATACGGGAATATCTTTTGCTTTACTCATGTTTTTTAATAAATTATATTTTCTTTGCGGTGTTTTTGTTTCTTTACTAAATTTATGAGTGAATAAAAAACCAATTTTTCATCATTCAATATAATATAAATTATTTTCAATGTAATATCTATATTGATGTTTTATATTACTAAAACCACAGTCAGCAATTACTCAGTTAACAAGTGATCTCATTTTACTTTTTTGAATAAATAATAAACTTGTAGATGCACCCATGCTATTGCCTATTAATCCAATAGACTCTGCTTGCTCAGTATTTTTTAGATATACTATTATGTCTTCTAACATTTTAACAGATGAATAACCTATATCAGTTTTTTCGCCATAGCTTAAACCATGTGCAAAACTATCAAAGGTTAAAACATTGTATCCTTGTTTTCAAAAATGATGAACCAGTCTTAAAGCTAAATATTTGTTTTCGGTTCATCCATGCAATCCAATAACTCATTTTTTTTGCTCTTTTTTTCTAGCAACTAAGCAACTAATTTTTCCCTTTTCATTGCACACACTAATTTCTTCAATTTGATCATAAACAAAAGTATCATTTAAATAGTTTAATCCTTTGTTTTTTAAATCTTCATAATATAAATCCAGAGAGTTAATTTTAATCCCTTTTTCATTAAACCCATCACGATGGTATGCATAACAAAACTTTTTATAATCTAAAAAATGCGAATGCGAATTTTTTTTAATTTTTTTAAATTGCAAAAAAGTTAATAAAATTGTTTTTGCTGAATATTTATATTTATTTTTTTTCAACTTACACCTCATTTTATAATATATTATTATCATTACACATAAAAAAAATAATTTCCAAAAATTAAATAAACTTTTGAAAATTATTAAATTTAATTATAGCTTTTTTTTATTATCATTTTTATATGATCCATTCCATCATCATCATACACTTCAGAGCATTGATTAAAACCAAAGTTCTCATAAAACTTAACAAGTCTATATTGAGCACTTATTTTTATGTCATGTTTAGGATATTGACGTTTAATTCAATCAATTGCATTTTTTAGTAATTCTTTTCCAAGACTTAATCCTCTAAATTCCTTAGGTGTTAAAACTCTTCCTAATGTTACTGTACTTTTATCGAGTTCAAAAATTCTTAGATAAGCTACTAATTCTTCATTTTCATTTCTTATTATCATGTGCGTAGCTCTTAAATCATTTTCGTCTATATCACAAGCTAGTCACTCTTGCTCAACAACAAAAACTTCACTTCTATTTTTAAATATCTCTCAAGTTTCTTTACTTGATAATTTTTCAAATGTTTTAAATTCTATTTTCATTAGTTTACCTCTTTTCTAATTATTAAAAAAACAGCATTTAGCTGTTTTATTAGTTAATTTCTACTTTAATTCCAGGACCCATTGTTGTTGAAATTGTAATGTTAATAATGTAATCACCTTTAACAGTTTGAGGTTTAACTCTTCTCATTTCATTTAGTATTGTAGTAAAGTTTTCTTTTAACTGATCTGCAGTAAATGACGCTTTTCCAATAATTGTATGGATATTTCCTTCTTTATCTGCACGGAATTCAATTTTTCCTTTTTTAATTTCATCAATTGCTTTAGCAACATCCATTGTAACTGTTCCAGTTTTTGGGTTAGGCATTAATCCTTTTGGCCCTAAAACTTTCCCAATTGCTCCTAATTTAGCCATCATTTCTGGTGTAGCTACAATAACATCAAATTCAAATCAGTTTTCTTTTTGAATTTTTGCAATTAATTCTTCTCCACCAACAAAATCAGCACCTGCATCTTGAGCTTCTTTAACTTTAGTATTTGTTAAAACTAAAACTTTTTGAGTTTTACCTGTTCCAGCTGGCAATACTAACGCTCCACGAATTTGTTGATCAGCTTTTCTTGGATCAATATTTAAGTTAAATGATAATTCAACAGTTGAATCAAATTTAGTTGTTGAAGTTTCTTTTGCTAATTTAATTGCTTCGTCAAGTGCGTAAACTTTTTGTTTGTCTACTAACCCTTTAACGCTTTTCATTCTTTTTGAAATTTTAGCCATTAGTTAGTTTCCTCCATACCTGTAATTTTGATTCCCATGTTTTTAGCTGTACCAGCAATAATTTTCATTGCTGCTTCAACGTCATTTGCATTTAAATCAACTAGTTTGTACTCAGCAATTTCTCTAACTTTATCAGCTGAAATAGTTGCAACTGTTTGAGTTTTAGCATTGCTTGCTCCTTTTTCAATTCCGGCTGCTCTTTTTAATAAAATAGCTGCTGGTGTTGTTTTTAGTACATAATCAAATGATTTATCATCATATGCTGTAATAACTACAGGAACAACATCTCCTGCACGATCTTTAGTAGCATCGTTAAATTGTTTTGTAAATTCAGGCATGTTAATACCTAAAGAAGCTAATTCTGCTCCTGGTTTTGCTTGCATCGCCATAAATTCTAATTTGGCAATACGTGTAATTCTTTTAGCCACGGGCTTATCCTCCTAATATTTTTTAGTCGGCTGCTTTTACTCGCTGTGGTCCATATGAAGTATTAGAACTTCTCCCACAATAAAAATCAGTCATTTTTAATTATACATTTATTAATACCTAAATCAAGTCATATGAGCTGATATTAGTTTATTAACTATAGATTTAATAGTTCTTTTTCATAGTTTCTTTTTAATTTAGAGTACACTTGTTTTAAATATTCTTCAGGAGAAATAATATTTTCAGAGATTTTGCTTAGTTCAATTTTTAAATATTTTATGTCCTTTGTTAAATTAAAAAGATGCCAATTAGCTAATGAATCGTTAGACATTTTAATTTGTTTAATCATTTTTTGCATAAGTTTATCTCTTGTTTTTTTATCATAAACGCAAAATTCTAAAACAAGATTTTTATTTAATTTACTTAAAGAATTAATATAAAATAATGAGTTATTTAAATCGATAAAATCAGTATTTTTTAGTAATGTATCTTTTTCTAAAATCTCATGAGAAAACGAATAAACTATTTGATTAAGTTTGTTTACATTTCATGAAAATGCATCTTTCCCTTCTACTTTATTAATTGACTTAAACTTTTTATTTTTAAAACTTATTTCTTCATTTAATACTAAAAAGTTATCAAAATTATTAATTCTTAGATTGTCTTTTGAAATCTCAGGTTTATAAACTTTAATAAAGTTTTTGTTAATTTCTTTTGGTTTTAAAATTTTTAAAGTATGTTTAAAGTAATGAGTAAGTAAAGTATTTAAAAACGTTTCTCTAAAATGTTTAGAATTTATGATCTCACTAAAAAAGAATATTTTACTTATAAGTTCAATTTTTTTTGAGGTTAAATTTCAATAAACTTCTACATCAAGCATAAAATATTTTTTGTCAACTTCATTAATTGCAGTTTTATATTTTAATGCTCTATTTCAATTGCCAGAAGAATAGCAATTATTTAGCAAATAATCTGGTATTGAATTGAATTTTTCATTTCCTATGTAATAAATTTGATCTTTAAAACCAATTTCTACTAAAATACTTTTTGAAAATAAATAAAACATATAGAGCACTCCTTTTTTACTTTGTTATTTTAACAAAAAAAAGATTTGCTAAGCAAATCTCGTAAATAAATAAAATTATTTTTTTATTAATCAGTTTGTAATTTGTAATGCTAAAGGTTGTTTACCCATTAAACATCAAACAATAATAAAGATAAATCCTACTATTGATAAACATAATAATACGTAAATTAAACCATAAATTAAAGCTGCTCCTCTGCCTTCGGCTTGAGGTGTTTTAAAAATCATTTGTCCTACTAATGGTAAGTTTAAAATTCATAAAACTAAAGGTAAAATCCCAAAAGTAAATCCATTTAAAAATCCGTTAATAACTGTTGATAATGCTCTTTTTAGAATGTTCATTTTATTTATTCCTTTCTGTGTTCAAAGTAAATTATACAACAATAGTTGGAAAAAACCAAATTAGGTAGTTTTATTTTTAGAATTTACCTTGCGCTAAACTTGCATTTCCTCCACCTTTTGGTGTAAGTGGTAATTTTTTAAATATTTCTATCGCAGGATACTCTGCTTGCAACTGATCACTTACTCCAACAACAACAAAGTTCCCTTCAATATTTTCTGAAGTTAATATTATAATAATTTTTTCAAATTTATTTTTATATTCATCAACTAGTGTCTTCATGTCTTTAATACTTAAGCCATTAACTTTTTCTTCAAGAATTTGAATTCCTTTTTCATTTATTTTTGGTTCAAATGACTTATATTTTTCTAATTTTTGAGTTGTTAGTAAATCATCAGCTTTTCTTTCATGAGTTTTTAATTCTATTGACAAGTTTTCTAAAATTAATTTTAATTCAAGAATTGAGTCTTTAGAAATTTGTTTACTTAACGCTTGATTAACTAAATTTTCAATTTTTTGATTAGTTAATGCCTTTTTTGAATTTTCATACTTGACAGCTATTTCTTTAACTAATTTTAACAATTTATTAAACTCTGTATTTAAATATTCATTAATTGCTTTTTGAGACGTTAAGCATTTAACCCTATAAACTCCGCTTCCTTTTGATTCCAATCCTGTAATCATAAAGTCTTCTACATCAAATGTATTATCCACATGTGTACCACCACATAATTCGCTTGAAAATTCCCCAAATTTTATTACTCTTACAATATCATCATACTTTTCAGTAAAAAATGCTAGTGCTCCATATTTGTTTACCGCATCTTGCATTGAACAAAAATAAACTTCTTTGTTAATTTTTTCATTTATTTTTTCAACCACTAATTTTTCAGTTGCAATTAATTCTTCTGGTTTAATTGAATCATTATATGTAAAGTCCATACGTAAACCATGCTCATCATTATATGACCCTGATTGCATAACAGTTTCACCCAGTATTTTTCGCAAAGCAGAATGCACTAAATGAGTACCTGAGTGATTTTTCATAGTTAATGTTCTTTTTGTTTCATTAACAAAAGCATCAATAGTATCTCCAATTTTAATTGATCCATCCAATTGAATTTTATGAATATGTTGATGATTAGGTCCTTGTTGAGTATCAATAACATCAGCTCTTGCTAAAGTGTTTATTAAATATCCCGTATCTGCTGCTTGCCCACCTTTTTCAGCATAAAAAGGTGTCTTATCTAATATTACATAAACTTCTGTATCCGCTGCCTCTGAAAGGATTTCTTCATCTGTAAATATATAAACAATTCTGGCACCTTCATGTTTTGTTTCTTCTCAACCAGTGAATTCTGACTCAACATCAATTTTTGTAAAAATTTCATTTTGCTTATCTCAGGCTTTTAAATCTTTTCTTGCACTACGCGCTTGTTCTTTTGTTAGTTCTAATAAACTATTAAATTCTTCAATATCAACTTTAACATTTCTGTCTTCAGCTATCTCAATAGTTTGTTCAATTGGATATCCATATGACTCAAATAAAAGTAAAGCATTTTTACCAGTTACTTTTTTATCGTTTTGAATCATTTTATTTAATGCTTCATATCCTTTTGATAAAGTTTTTAAAAATTTTTCTTCTTCATTCAAAATAGTTGTTTCAATCAAGTTTTGTTTCTCTAATAAGTAAGGATAAAAATCTTTCATAGCCTCGATCACATTTATTACTAAGGTACTTAAAAATGGCCCATTAACGCCTAATTCCATCCCTTTCATTAATGCACGACGAATTAAACGACGAATAATGTATCCCCTATCTTTATTACCAGGGAATACTCCATCAGCAATAGCAAAACTTGTTGCTCTTACGTGATCAGCAATTACTTTGAATGCTGTATTTATTTTAGTTTGATCAATTTTTTGATCAAAATAATTTTCAACTGAATATTTAAATTTTGAATCACAAATGCTTTCAATTTTTTTAATTGTAGGTCAGAATATGTCAGTTTCGAAATTAGTTGGTGTGTCTTGAAAAATAGACGCTATTCTTTCCAATCCAGCACCTGTATCTATATTTTTTCTTGGCAATTCTGAGTAATTATCAAATCCATCATTATTAAATTGTGAAAAAACAATATTTCAAATTTCAATATATCTATCGTTTTCAATATCATCTGCTAAAAGTCTTGGTCCTATATTTTCTTTATCTCATTTTTCTCCACGATCAAAGAAAATTTCAGTATTTGGTCCACATGGCCCTTGCCCTACATCTCAAAAATTTGTTTCTCTAGTTAGTCTAAAAATATGATCTTGCTTTATTCCAATATCATTTATTCAATATTCATAAGCTTCAACATCTTCATTAAAAACAGTAATATATAATTTTTCAGTTGGAATAGCAAATCATTTATCACTTGTCAATAATTCTCAAGCAAATGCAATTGCTTCCTTTTTAAAATAATCTCCAATTGAAAAATTTCCTAGCATCTCAAACATTGTATGATGTCTTGCGGTAACTCCAACATTTTCAATATCATTAGTTCTTATTGCTTTTTGTGAGTTAGTTAATCTTGGTGATGGTGGCGTTTTTCTTCCATCAAAATATGGTTTAAGTGTTGCAACACCTGAGTTAATTCATAATAGTGAAGGGTCTTCTACAGGTATTAAACTAACTGGTTCTAAAAAATGATGTTGTTTTTCTTTAAAAAAATCTAATCACATTTTTCTAATTTCATTTGTTGTTAATTTTTTCATTTAAATATCAGTCCTTTAAAATTAATTATAACCTTTAACAAAATCAAAGAGAAAATATTTCTGACTAATTTTTGATAAAATATAAATATGACTACTTATTCTGGAAAGGAAAGTAAAATTATGCAATTAAAAGATAAAAATAAAAAGAGATTAATACTAATTGACTTAGACGGCACAACTTTAAAAGATGACCACTTAACAATTAATCCGATTACAAAAAGTGCACTACAAGATGCTATCAAAAATGGGCACACAGTTTGTATATGCACAGGAAGAAGTTTAAAAGATACTTTGCATATTTATAACGAATTAGAGCTTGATAGTTTATTAGTTACATTAGACGGAGGGCATATTTCTGATCCTATACATAGAAACTTTAAAAGAATAGTGCTTCCAATTAGTGAAGAAGTTACAAAAGGAATTTTAAAACATCCAATTTTAAAAGGAAAAATTGAAAATATTATCGTTGAATATTATCATACAAATATGATTCAGAATGGAAAAGACAATTTCTTCATTGCTGATGCTAATGCTGAACCTCCAATTCAAGGAGATATTTTAAATGATTGAATTGGCCCATGTAGCAATATAATTGTTAAACTAAATACAAACTTAAATTTCTTTAATATTGTTGACACTTTAAATAATGAATTTGGAGATGCAGTCAAAGTAAAATCAAACCTAATTTATGGTATTGAAAATATTGGAGAAAAGCCTATTTTAATTATTACAAACAAATTTGTTAATAAAGGCTTTGCTGCTGAAATGGTTGCTCAATATTACAACAAAAATATTAAAGATGTTATTGCATTTGGTGATCAAATGAATGACTTTGAAATGATTGAAACTGTTGGACATGGAATAGCTCTAACAAGCGGTAATCCAAAACTAAAAGAAATTGCTTGAGGTATAACTGATATTTCAAATGAAGATGGTGGTCTTGGTGATACACTTAATAAACTTTTAAAATAGTGAGATTATTAAAAGAGTATTAAAAAAATGGATAACTCTATTTTTTTAATACTCTTTTGCAATTTTTAGCTTTTTTTCTTTTTTAAGCATAAGCATTAGCACCAAACCAGATATAATTCCCAGAATACCACCAACAACAATTAATATCATTGAGTACTGGTAAGCTAGTTGATAATTAAATACACCATTAATATTTGTTTCAACTTTATATTTTTCTAAAAACAATGAATTTAACTGTCAAAATCAAGCGTCAGGTGAGAAAGCAATAACAGAAACTAAACCAACAGCAGTTGCATATTGTTTATGGTCTATGCCTATTTCATATATAGTTGCTCATCTATTTGTTACAAGACCTCAACAGATTGCTCCCATACATAAGAAGAACGAATAAACTATAATTTGAATAAATATTTTTAAACCTGCTGATTGACTAGCAAAACCACCAATTTTAAATCCTGGTAAAAAAATTATAATCATCATTAGAAATGAGCAAATTATACATCCTGTAACTAAAAATTTTATGTATTTACCTGATTTATCAGCTATTTTACCTGCAGGGGCTGAAAAGAATAATCTAAATAGGTATGTTCTTAAAAGCCCTCCAATAAATGTTATACTCGCACTAATAAGTAAAGCACTATTCATAAATGGAATCAATACACTTAATCCTTGTTGATACATATATACACCCATAACTAATAGAGCAAGTAAATAGACTTTATAATTTTTTAAAACTTTTCCAACTTCTTTTATATTAAAATCTTTGCTTATTACTTCTCCCTTCTTTTCTTTTACAAAAAATATTAAAAGAAAAACGTCAATAAGTATAAGTAAACAAAATAAATAACACATTAATGAAAAGGCTAAAGTTGAAGTACTATTTCTATTAACAAAAATGGGGGTTAGAACTGTAAAAATTATAAATCCTAAAGCAACAAATACTGTTCCAATAAGTCCATTTAAACTTCCATGAATACCGTTAAGTATTCCATTTTCTTCAGGCTTTCCTTGTTGAGAAAGTAATTTCCATAAAGGTGCTCAAAATATAATTTTTGCAAATGCTCAAATAACATAGATTATTAAAACTTGAGTATATCTGCTTGATTGACCAATAGGATTTAAAATAGCAACATTATTTTCAATATCAAAAATAATTCCGCCGCCTGCTGTTAGCCCAACGCTACCATATCAAACACCTGATATACCAAAAGCAGCCAATCCAGTTATAGTAAGTCATTTAAGACTTATTTTATCTGCAATTACACTACCAAAAAAATAAATAACTAATGAGACGTAACCATAAACAGCTGAAGCTTGAGCAAGCTGTGCTGGAGAAATTCCCAAATTTAATGATATTACCTCAGTATTAATAACATTTTTTAAATACGATGGAAAAATAAAAACTAAAACATCTGCTGTTGCTAAAATAGCAATTATTCAAAATCTTTTAGTTTGCCAAAACTTGTTTTCCTTCATTTCTTTGTATTTCTTTCTTTGTTGCATAAATTAATATACCCCCAGCAATCATTGCTAATAAGCCAAAACATAATATAATGATAATACTTATTTGGTTTGCTAATTTGTTGTCTGTATATCCTGCTTCTGATCCTAAATTTTTTAATAATATTGAATCTATTTGTCAGAATCAAGCATCAGCTGAAAAAGCTATTAATGAAATAAATCCAACCGCCATACCATAATCTTTTTGACTGATATTGATAACATAAATTGTTGCTCATCTATTTGTTACAAGTGCTCAACAAGTTATACCTAAACCTAAATACATAGTCACTACAGAAATTTGTACCAAAGTTTTTGATCCTTTTGACATATTTGTAAAACTACTTTCACCAAATCCAGGAACAATAACAGCAATTAAACATAATACAGAAGCTACAGCTAAACCAATAATTATAAATAAAATGTATTTTTGGCTCTTATCGGCCATTTTTCCAAAATATGTTGAAAAGAAAAATCTAAATAAGTAAGTTCTTAGAATTCCAAAAACCACAACTAATGATGCAGTTATCAATAATACGTCTTGCATGTAAGTTACAAAGATTGATAAACCACTTTGGTATAAATAAACACCTAAGATTAAAATTGATACTAACCAAATTTTTCAATTACCTAATATATTTTTAAAACTTTTAAGTGAAAAATCACTTTCACCATCTTTTTTTGTTGTTTTATCTTCTGGTACAAAGAAAAATATTAAGACGCAATTAATAATTATAAATCCTGTAAAAATAAACACCAATGCAGGAAAAGCTCAGTTACCTAATGAAGATTTTCAAACTGTTCCAAAAAGGAAAAAAACTAAATAAGCAATAGCAATAATAATAGTTCCAATAAGTCCATTCAAGCTTCCATGAATACCATTTAGCTTTCCATTTTCTTCAGGTTTTCCTTGTTCTGATAATAATTTTCAAAGTGCAGCTCAAAATATAAAACAAGTTATAAAACTTCATAATGCAAATATTAAATATACTTGTATTACTTTAGCGGTTGCTATAAATGGTATAAATCCATATCATAATCCTACGACACCAATTGAGGCCAAACCAACTAATGTTAATTTTTTTAAACTTATTTTATCAGCAAATCAACCTCCTATAAAATAGCTAGGCAATGATACATAACCATATATTGAATTTGCTTGTGAAAATTGTGATGGTAAAATCCCTAATGACTCAGAAATTACCACAGAAGATATAACATTTTTTAAGTAAAAAGGCACAGCCATTACTAAAACATCAGCCATTGCTAAAATAGCTATTATAGTAAACGTTTTTTTACTAATACCCATTATTGTATTTTTTTTACTAAAAATAAAAATCATTTCCTTTCTAAATTTTATTTAAAATTAATCATTAAATCTTTTTTATCACTAATAAATGAGTTCAATTTTTCTTTGTATTTTAAATAAATAATTTCAGCATCTTTATCATTTTTTAATGTTCATACATTTAAAGGCAAATTAATTTTCTCTACAATTTTTGGGGACTCAGATGACTTTAGATTACCTACATATGGATGCAAGTAATCAAATTTTTTTATTAAGTCAAAGTCAACTTTTTTTACATATTCAGTTAAGTAACCTTTTTTAAATTTACTTGAATCCAAATCTGAAATAAATTTTAGTGCTTCATGTCCAAAAGATGAAACAACAATTTCTGCTTTTGTTTTTTTTCTTAACAATTGTAAAGCATTTTTTATGATATCGAATTCTTGCTTTGTATTTCTATCAGGCTTAATTTCAACATTTATAAATTTATATTGATCTGATATTTTTTCAATAAAATCCTCTATAAATAGTGGTGGAATATTTTCAGGTTTGTCTTTAAAAAATTTAATATTTTTAATTTCATCAAAAGTTAGGCTTTTAACAGTTTTATTAACTTGACCAATTCTTTTTAAGTTGTGATCATGAAATATTATTATTTTTTTATCCTTTGTTAAACGAATATCAAATTCAACGCCTTTACAAATTTTTAATGAATCTATGAAATCAATCATTCTATTTTCTCTGCCAGGAGCTCTAAACCCCCTATGTGCTACTAAAAACATAAATGTTTCCCTTCTAATAAATTAATTTTCTACTCATAACATATTTTAATTATAACAAAGAAAAGATATTTCTCCAAAATTTATACACTTATTTGGAAAAAATATTATATTTTAGTATAATAATTTATGTACCTTTATTGGTATACATGAAAATGGAGATGACTTAATTATGAATTGATATACATTAATTTTGACTGAACTTTTAGGAACAGCAATTTTAATCATTTTAGGTAATGGTATAGTTGCAAATGTCGTTTTAAAAGGAACAAAAGGAAATAATGCTGGACTTGTTGCAATCACAATTGGATGAGCAATGGCTGTAACAGTTGGAGCCCTTGTTGCAAATGCTTTAGGAGGCGTTGCACATTTCAATCCTGCAGTTACTGTTGCACTTGCAATTTCTGATAAAACAGGAAATTTAGGTTTTAGTAGCTATAATGGCATGGCACCAGTAGGAATGTTTTTCCTTGTTATAATTTTTCAATTTATAGGTGCTGTAATTGGGCAATTATTAGTAAATTTTGTTTATTACAAACATATACAAAAAACTTTGATAAGTGGAACAATCGAAGATAAATTAAGTGTACTTGCAATGCACTCAACAATTCCAACTGAAAGAGGCAAAATTACAAATTTTACAATGGAATTTTTAGGAACTACATTATTAATTTTAGCAATTTTATCATTTGGTAAATTTAATAGCGGTGCAGGATTACCATCATTTTATGCTCCTGTTTTAGTTGGTATGGTTATTTTAGCTATTGGATTATCACTTGGGGGAACAACAGGGTACGCTATAAATCCTTTCAGAGATTTAGCTCCAAGAATTGTTCACCAGTTTATGCCTTTAAAAAATAAAGGAAAATCTGATTGAAGCTATGGTTGAATTCCTGTAGCAGCCCCACTTGCTGCTGGAATTATTGTTGGATTATTTTTCTTAATATAATAGAAATAGGTAAAAAATGAATAGATATGATATTTGTATAATCGGTGCAGGAATAATTGGTTCTTCTATTGCTAGAGAACTTTCAAAGTATAATAAAAAAATTATTGTACTTGAATCTAATTTAAAAGTTGGTTTAGAAACATCTACAGGTAATTCAGGATTAGTTCATGGTGGATTCGATCCTACTCCAGGAAAACTTAATGCTAAATTAAATGTACTAGGTAAAAAAAGATACGAAGATTGAATTTCACAAATGGAGTTTCCTTATGTAAGGATTGATTCACTAATTGTTGGATTTGATGAATTAGATTTAGAACATATAAACATGTTATATAAGCGAGGATTAACAAACGGATTAAGTACTAGTGAACTAAAAATTTTATCAAAAGAAGAAGTTTTGAAAAAAGAACCAAATATTTCTTCAGAGACTAAAGGGGCACTTTTATGTAACTCATCAATTGCAGTTGATCCTGTTGCTCTAACAGAAACTCTTATGAAAAATGCTATTAAGAATGGCGTTCAATTAAAACTAAATTCAAAGGTTATAGGAATTTCAAAACAAAATGACCTTTTTGAAATAGAAACTAATGATAGAAGAATAAACTCTGAAATAATTATAAATGCTGCTGGACACTATGCTGATATCATTAGTAAAATGGCTGGACATGATGAATTTAATCTTATTACAAAACGTGGTGAGTATAGAGTTTTAGAAAAAACAGAAGCTGGTATAGTTAATTCAGTTGTATTTATGGTTCCTACAGTCCATGGTAAAGGTGTTATTGTAGCCCCTACATTAGATGGGCATGTTTTAGTTGGACCAACTAGTGAAGATTTTGTACCAAAAGATGAAACAAGATTAATAACAAAAAATAAATATGACTTAATTGGTGATATTGGCAAAAAACTGATACCTAGCATAAATATGAATAAAACATGCCTTAGTTTTTCAGGTAGTAGACCAATAGAAGCTAAGAATGACGATTTCTGAATAAAACCTGCTGCTAAGGACAGCACTTTTATAAATGTAGCTGGTATGAAATCCCCTGGTCTTTCTTCAGCTCCTGCAATTGCAGATTTGGTTATTGAATTAGTTATGAAAGAAACTAAATTAGAATTAAAAACAAATTGAGATCCTATTGAAAAGAATCCATTAATACATAAATAAGAAGGAGATAGTATGGAAAAATATATAATAACTTTGGATGAAGGAACAACAAGTGCTCGATCACTTGTAACTAATAAAAAGGGTGCCATCATTGCAGTTGATCAAATGGAATTTACTCAACACTTTCCAAAAGAAGGGTGAGTAGAACATGATGCAATTGAAATTTGAAACACTCAAAGAACAACACTTATACAGGTCTTAAATAAATCAGGGATTAGCCCTTCTCAAATTGAAGGAATTGGTATAACAAATCAAAGAGAAACAGTTGTAGTTTGAAATAAAGAATCAGGTTTACCTATATATAATGCTATTGTTTGACAAGACCAAAGAACCGCTGATTACTGTGAAAAATTTGGTAGAAAAGAATTAGATTTAATTAGGGATAAAACTGGTTTAATAATAAATCCATATTTTTCAGGAACAAAAGTTAAATGAATTTTAGACAATGTAAAAGGTGCAAGAGAATTAGCTAAAGAAGGCAAATTAATGTTTGGTACTATTAATACATGATTAATTTATAGACTAACTGGTGGTAAAGTTTTTGTTACTGATCATACTAATGCACAAAGAACATTATTTTATAACATTAATACAAATGATTGAGATGATGAATTGCTTAACTTGTTTGATGTTCCTAGAAATATGTTGCCAGAAATTAAATCTTGTTCTGAAATTTATGGGGAAACTTTTAAAGGTTTACTTTCAAAAAATGATGAAACCCAATTTAAAATTTGTTCATCTATTGGTGATCAACAATCTGCTCTTTTTGGACAATTATGCTTAAATTCAGGGGAAACAAAAATAACTTATGGTACTGGTTGTTTCATTTTAATGAACACAGGTGAAAAAAAGATTATGTCTACTCATGGTCTTCTTACAACAATAGGAGTTGCCATTGGTGACAAAATTACATATGCATTAGAAGGATCAGTAATGGTCGCTGGTGCAGCAGTTCAGTGGCTAAGGGATAATCTAAGAATTATTTATAACGCAATTGAAACTGAATGATATGCTGGTCAAGTAAATGATGACAAAAGAATTTATGTTGTTCCTTCTTTTACAGGTTTAGGCTCACCTTACTGAGACTCTTATTCACGTGGTGCCATTTTTGGACTAGATAGAGGAACAAAAAGAGAGCATATTGTAAGAGCTACTTTAGAAGCCATTGCTTATCAAGCAAATGATGTGATTAGCGCAATGCAAAAAGATATTAAAGCACCATTAGGCAAAATTAAAGTTGATGGAGGTGCTAGTAATAATAAATTTATGATGCAATTCCAAGCTGACATTAGTAGATCAAAAGTTATCAAACCAATAAATGTTGAAACTACTGCAATGGGTGCTGCATACTTAGCAGGATTGGCTGTAGGATATTGAAAAAATATAGATGATATTAAATCTAATTATAAAATTGATTTTGAACTAACAAGCAAAATTAGTGAAGAAGAATCAAAGAAATTAATTAAAGGTTGAAATAGTGCAGTTCAAAAAACATTTGGATGAATCAAAGAAATTGAATAAGATAATAAAAAAACACCTGCTTATTCAGCTGGTGTTTTATTTTCCATTATTGCTTTATCTTGTTCATCAGTTAGCATTACAGAAGCTACTATAAATAAAATTCCTGAAACTAAACTAATAAATAATAATGTACATACTGATAAAGGTATGTGTGTTTGTTCTTCTTCGGTCCCAACTTGCTTATATGCTTTGTGAGCTGCTAATGTCATTGGTAAAATTCACGCAATTGGAACTAAAAAAACAATTAACAATATTATTCCAACAGCGGGTGATGTTATGATTCCAACTAATCCATATATCATAGCTATTAAAACTAAAAATCCCATTCCTACTATATTTAGTATTATTCCAATTAAATATAATGTTTTTCTTGTTTGCATATTTTTTCTCTTTTCTTATTCTAATTAATATTAACAAAAAAAATTGCTTAGCAGCAATTTTTAATTTTGATTATTAGTTAACTGAAATAACAGTTCCAGCTCCAATAGTTCTTCCACCTTCACGGATTGAGAATTTTGTTCCATCTTCAACAGCAATTGGTTTAATTAAATCAATTGTCATTTCAACGTTATCTCCAGGCATAACCATGTCTGTTCCAGCAGGCAATGTTACTTCACCAGTAACATCAGTTGTACGGAAGTAGAATTGAGGACGGTATTTGTTAAAGAATGGTTTATGACGTCCACCTTCTTCAGTAGTTAATGCATAAACTGATGCTTGTAATTTAGTATGAGGTTTAATAGTTCCAGGTTTAGCTAAAACTTGTCCACGTTCAATACCTTCTCTGTCAACACCACGTAATAATGCTCCTACGTTGTCTCCAGCTTCAGCAAAATCTAATAATTTTCTGAACATTTCTAATCCAGTAACAACACATTTTTTAGCTTCTTCAACTAAACCAACGATTTCAACTTCTTCGTTAACTTTAATTGTTCCACGTTCAACACGTCCTGTAGCAACAGTTCCACGTCCTGTAATTGTGAAAACGTCTTCAACAGGCATTAAGAATGTTTTATCTGAATCACGAGTTGGAGTTGGGATGTATTCATCAACTGCAGCCATTAATTCTTCAATAGCTCCAACTCATTTAGCATCACCATCAAGTGCTCCTTTAGCAGAACCACGGATAACTGGTGCTCCTTCTCCATCGAAGTCGTAAGCTGATAATAAGTCTCTAACTTCCATTTCAACTAAGTCGATCATTTCTTCATCATCAACTAAGTCACATTTGTTTAAGAAAACAACAATTTTTGGAACTCCAACTTGTCTTGATAATAAGATGTGTTCACGAGTTTGAGGCATAGGTCCATCAGTTGCAGCAACAACTAAGATCCCACCATCCATTTGAGCAGCACCAGTAATCATGTTTTTAACATAATCGGCGTGTCCTGGACAGTCTACGTGTGCATAGTGTCTGTTTTCTGTTTTATATTCAACGTGTGAAGTATTAATTGTAATTCCACGTTCTCTTTCTTCTGGAGCGTTATCGATATTTGCGTAATCTTTAAATTCTGCTCCACCTTTATCTGCTAAAACTTTAGTAATAGCAGCAGTTAATGTAGTTTTACCGTGGTCAACGTGTCCAATAGTACCAATGTTAACGTGAGGTAAACTACGGTCAAAAGCTTCTTTTGCCATTTTTGTATTTCTCCTTTATTTATATCTAGCGATATTAGATTTACTTTCTAGTATCTTTACCGCCCCCGTAGGGGCGTTTTATTATTCTTTTAATTAAGAATATTTTAACTTTTTACATCAATAAGTGCAATTATATATTACTACTTACCTGATTTTTTAATAATTTCTTCTGCAATAGATCTAGGTGCTTCAGCATAGTGACTGAAAATCATAGTGTAGTTTCCACGTCCTTGTGTGAATGATCTTAATTCTGTTGCATAACCAAACATTTCTGTTAGAGGAACTTTAGACTTAATAGTTTGTGCGTTTCCTCTTTGTTCTGATCCTTCGATTAATCCACGTTTTGATGAAATGTTACCCATTACATCTCCATAGTATTCATCTGGAACAGTTACTTCAACGTTCATGATTGGTTCTAAGATAACTGGATTCATTTTTTTACATGCTTCTTTCAAAGCAAATGATGCAGCAATTTTATAAGCCATTTCGTTTGAGTCAACATCATGCATTGATCCATCAACGATTGTTGCTTTAACATCGATCATTGGGTATCCAGCAACTACCCCATTTGTAAGTGTGTTTTCTAAACCAACACGAGCTGCGTTAATATATTCTTTAGAAACACGTCCTCCAGTAATTTTGTCAATTCATTCAAACCCTTTATCAACATTTGGTTCAAATTCAATAACAACGTGACCATATGACCCACGTCCTCCTGATTGTTTAACATATTTACCTTCAGCTTTTGCTGGTAATTTGATTGTTTCACGGTATGAAACTTGAGGTGCTCCAACGTTTGTTTCAACTTTGAATTCACGTCTCATACGGTCAACAATAATGTCTAAGTGTAATTCACCCATACCAGCAATAATAGTTTGTCCAGTTTCTTCATCAGTATATGTTCTAAAAGTTGGATCTTCTTCTGCTAATTTTGATAATGCTAATCCCATTTTTTCTTGATCCGCTTTAGTTTTTGGTTCTAAAGCTAATTGGATAACTGGTTCTGGGAATACCATTGATTCTAAAATGATTTCATGTTTCTCATCAACTAAAGTATCACCTGTTGTAGTATTTTTTAATCCAACAGCCGCTGCAATATCTCCAGCATAAACTTCTTCAATTTCGTTACGGTTGTTTGCATGCATTTGTAAAATACGTCCTACACGTTCTTTATCCCCTTTTGTTGAGTTTAATACATAACTTCCTTTTGTAAGAATACCTGAGTAAACTCTAAAGAATGTTAATTTTCCAACGAATGGGTCAGTCATAACTTTGAAAGCTAGAGCTGAAAAGGGTTCATTGTCATCTGCATGTCTTTCTGCTTCTTCACCATTTGGTAAAACCCCTTTAATTGCAGGAACATCTAAAGGTGATGGTAAGTAGTCAACAACTGCATCTAATAATAATTTAACCCCTTTATTTTTAAAAGCTGAACCAGCTAATACTGGGAAGAATTCTGCACCAATAACCCCTTTACGGATTGCTTGTTTTAACTCAGCGATAGTGATTTCTTCACCATCTAAGAATTTCATCATTAATTCTTCATCATATTCAACAGCAGCTTCAACTAATTCGCTTCTTAAAATTTCTGCTTGGTCTTTTAAATCTGCGGGAATTTCAATTTCTTTAGCAATTTCTTCAGCTTTTCCATCAAATTCATAAGCTTTCATTTCAACTAAATCGATTAATCCTGTGAAGTTATCTTCAGCACCGATTGGTAATTGAATTGGAGCAGCTTTAGCTCCTAAACGGTCCCCGATTGATTTAACTGAGTAGATAAAATCTGCTCCAGTTTTATCCATTTTGTTAACAAAAACAATACGAGGAACTCTATAAGTAGTTGCTTGTCTTCAAACAGTTTCTGTTTGAGGTTCAACTCCTGATTGCCCATCAAGAACTGCAACAGCTCCATCAAGAACACGTAATGAACGTTCTACTTCAACAGTGAAGTCAACGTGACCCGGAGTATCAATTATGTTAAAACGGTTATTTTTTCAGAATGCAGTAGTTGCAGCTGAAGTAATTGTAATACCACGTTCTTGCTCTTGTGCCATTCAATCCATTTGTGAAGCTCCTTCATGAGTTTCACCAATTTTATGAATTTTACCTGTGTGGAATAAAATACGTTCTGTTGTAGTAGTCTTTCCAGCGTCAATGTGAGCCATAATTCCAAGGTTACGAGTATTTTCTAAACTAAATTCTCTTGGCATAATTTTGCCTCCTATCTAAATAAAATAATTGTTGATCTTATCAACGGTAATGTGCGAATGCTTTGTTAGCTTCTGCCATTTTATGTGTGTCTTCACGTTTTTTAACTGATCCACCCATGTTGTTTGCAGCGTCAACGATTTCGTTTGCTAATTTAACAGTCATAACTTTCTCGTTTCTTAATCTTGCATAGTTGATTAATCAACGTAAAGCTAAAGTAACTTGTCTTTCATCTGAAACTTCAACTGGCACTTGGTAGTTAGCTCCCCCAATACGACGAACTTTTAATTCTAAGTGTGGTTTAATGTTTTCAATAGCCTTGTTAAATACTTCAATTGGTTCTTCACCAGTTTTTTCTTTGATAATGTCAAATGCATCATAAATAATAGTTTGAGCTGTTCCTCTCTTACCATCTAACATAATTTTGTTGATAGCACGAGTAACTAATTTTGAGTTATAAATTGGATCTGCTAAAACATCTCTTTTTTCTGCTCTATTTTTACGCATAGTTTTGACTCCTTTCTTGATTTATAATTTTGTGATACTTATTTGCGGTTCATCTCACGGTAGTTCTAAATTTAATTAGATTATTTTTTAGGTCTTTTTGCCCCGTATAATGAACGAGATTGTTTACGGTTGTTAACTGCTTGAGTATCTAATGTTCCACGAATAATATGGTAACGTACCCCTGGTAAGTCTTTTACACGCCCCCCACGAATTAAAACAACTGAGTGTTCTTGAAGGTTATGTCCTTCTCCTGGGATATATGCGTTAACTTCCATTCCATTTGTTAATCTAACACGAGCGTATTTACGTAACGCAGAGTTGGGTTTTTTAGGTGTCATTGTAGCAACACGAGTACATACTCCTCTTTTTTGAGGTGCAGAAACTTTAGTTACTTTCTTTTTCAATGAGTTTATCCCTCTATTTAAAGCGGGTGCTTTTGTTTTTCAAGTTTTAGCTTTACGATTTGTTTTAACTAATTGATTGATTGTTGGCATTGTATTTCCTCCTTTCACAATTCCGTGTGTGTTGAACTCACATAAATAAATTATACACTTAATTAAGTAAAAGTTCAAACTTATCTTAATAAGTGCATATTTTTTTATATTATTTTAAACAATTCAATTAATGTAATTATTTTTTGTTTATTAAATGTGAGATGAATTGAAAAATTATTTTTATGTCTATTTAAATTTATATAATTTAATAATTGTGTTAATATTTGAGTTTTTTCATCAATTTGATAATTTGCATTGTTTTCTACCACTTCTTTTACAAATTGGCAAAAAATATCGTTGGATGTCAAAATATATTCTTTATTTTCTTGATAACTAACAATAAATAATTTTTCAAAATTTTCATTTAAAAATGTTTTAAAATTTTCAGTATTTTTATAAAAAGCTGCAAGTGTTTTTTTATAGAAAATGAATTCATTTTCTAGTTTTTCTAATACACTTTGAAAGAAAATCAGGTTATATTTTTTACAAAATCCAACTATTTTTATGACTTCTTCTAACTGAGCAACATTTTCTATTCTAAAATTGTTAACCAAAAAATGTTTAACTTGGTTATCAAATAAAAACGAATCTAACATTTTGAAACTTTGATAGGATTTGTTAATTTGATTGTAAACTATTTTTTCTATATTCATTTTTACTCCTTATAACAGTGGAGCCATTATATTGTAAGTTTTTACAACCGCTCTTTTTCAAATAGACAAATCTTTATTTGGCATGAATTTATACTCGAATGATTTTTCAATGTCTTGAATCATTTTTTTTGCAATATCATTATTTATTTTATTTGATTTAATCAAAGCCATAGTTTGTTGATCACAAAATAAAGCTCTATAATCTAAATTTGAGCTTCCTGTAAATGAAATAGCATCATCAAAAATATATGACTTTTCGTGAATAAAAGTATCATTCATTGAATATATTTTTACACCATTTTCAAACATTTTTTTAGTTCAATGTTTTGAAACTTCAAGTAGTAAAAATTTGTCAGTTCTTCCAGGTAACAATATACGAACATCAAGCCCTGTAGAAGCAGCATTACATAAGGCATTTATAATTTCAGGAGGCGGTATAAAATATGGAGACTTTAATCAAATTCTATTTTGGGCAGAATGAATTAAGTTAAGAAGTAATTCTAGGCAAATTGGCCTCTCATGATTTGGTCCATCTGAAACTATTTGTACAAAATCATTTGTAACAAAACGCTTTCTTATTGCCTTTCCAAATTTAGGCTCTAACTTTTCAATTTTATTTTGCTTTTTACCTGCATAAAAATTTCAATCTTTTTTAAAAATTAACTCAATTTCTTGAACACTTTCTCCAACCAATCGAATGGCTGAATCATTTCAATAACCAAATACACCGCTTTTATTGATGTATTCATCTGACATATTAATTCCGCCTAAATATCCTATTTGACCATCAATTGAAATATCTTTTCTGTGATCTCTATAATTTGCATTTCACTTTAAAAAAGGAAAATGAATAGGAGAATATGCAATTAAGTGCGCACCTTCTTGAACAAGTCTTTTTTTGCTTTTTGTAAATCTTCCGTAGCTCCCCAAAAAGTCATATATTATATATACTCTTATTCCTTGATGCATTTTATAAATTAATAAATCAGTTAATTTATTTAAAAATTCACCTTCTGAAATTATATAGCAATTGATTAAAACGTATTCTTTTGCATTATTAACATCATTTAATAAATTTGCAAAATACTGATTACCCGATTCCAAGTATTGGATTTCCGTATTTGAATAAATGCTTTCTTTTTGTTGCTCAAATGTCATCATGAATGACCTTTTAAATTCTGGAACTTCTTTTTCAATTTCTTTCAAGTTTTCAATGTCATATTGTGTTTTAGATTGTAAGGCACTAGTAGAGTTTTTATTATATAAATAATTTTTATTTTTTTTATATTTATAAACTCTTCCTAATAAATAGTATGAAATAATTCCAAAGAAAGGAATCAAAATAATAAATAGTGCTCATCTAATTCTAGTCTCTATTCTTCTTTTTCTGTTACACAAAACTACAATGGCTCACGTTACAGAAAATAAGTGAGTTATTGAAATGAAAAAAATAAATGGCAAGGGATTTGATATAAAAAAGTTAAGTGATAAGTTAATTGAAATATATAAAGCTCCACCAACACTATACATTACTATTAATGAAGCTGTTGCTACAAATGGTTTTTTCATTATCAAGCACCCTCCTTAAACTTAAACATTTTACTTTTAGTTGTTAACCATTTATTTGTTTTTGAAATTATACTATTGAAATAAAATGGCGAAATTTGTTTTGTTGTTTCTGACAATCAATCATTTAATTTTAACTTAAGTAAAAAGTTATTATATGTATTTATGTTTGCTTCAAAATCAGACTCAAAATATGTAATTACATACATTGAAAGTAAATATCCATATTTATAAAAACTATCAATTTTATTATCAGATATTTTAGAAAATATTATCCCTATTTTAGCGTAATAAAAATGTTTTCTTTTATTAATTATTTCATCAGAAAAGCTAGAAAAACTTTTTATTTCATTGAACGCTTCTTTTTCATAATTAATTTTTAAAATATCATTATTTTCAATTGCTGGTAATAATGTTTCAATTATTTTTGTTATTTTTATTTTTTCAATTTTTATTTCTTTTGTTTCAGCTGAATCTAAGTTTGTATAAAGTAGCCTTGAATAAAGAACAATATGAATTATCTCATTAGTATAGTTTTTTCTGTTTTTGCCTTCAAAAGCTATTAAGTTTAAAAACAACTTAAGTATTATATTTTCTTGAGCAAAAATAACTAATCTCTTAGCTTCTTTTTTTGATATTCCATGTTCCATTAATCAAGAATTAATTTCGTTTTTTCTTGATTTAATGAAATGTTTTTGTCCTTTTATACTTTTTGAAACTTTAAACATTTATAAATTCCTTTTGCTTCATTTTAATTTAATTATATGCTTTTAAAATAAAAAAACACAAATAGCCATTTTACCATTGTGTTTATATTTTTATTTTTGTCTTGAAAGAAGTGGAAACATAAATTTCTTATCTTTCAATCCAGTTGTTACTTCTCTTAAATATAAACATGAATGCACGTCCATACCTGTTTTAATAAATGTTTCAGTTTTTGTTATATGAATGCCATCTTTAATATCTGGCATAAATCCAAAGTCAACTCTTTTAATTCCACTTGGAACAACAATATTTAACAATTCTTTTAAATCAATGTTGTGACATGAGAATGAACCAATAAAATCAAATATACCATCTTTAATTCTAAAACACACTACTGCTTCTAATGACGGAATGTATCATAAATCATCTTCAAAGTATTTTTGAATATTATGAAACTTAACTAAACTATCTCCTTTTGTGTCTAATATACTTGATTGTTTGCTTGAATGTAAAATTGTTTCTTTAACTAATTCAAAATCATGAGCAATTGATAGATCAAGTTTAATTATTTTTGATGACTCTGATTTTTCTTTATTATTTCATGGAAGGAAAAATAAATATTCTTGTCTTCTTTCAAAACCAGATTTTTTTAAAATTTCTTCATCCTTAATACCACAATATGAAATTAAAATGTCTACTAAGTTTGAATATTTGTAAATTGCTGCCTCAATTAAAATTTCTTCTAAATTTTCATCATGATACGCTTCTTTCACGAAAAAGTTTCCAACTTGAACTGCACTACATTTTTCTCCGCTAATGAAAACATCAAATTTCAAAATACCTAAAGCTGCTATAATTTCATTTTTTTCATTAACTATTGTGATGGGTGAAAAGTTTTCTAATTGCTTATCCTTAAACAATCACTTTTCAAAATTATTATTTGGTGATCTTTTAATTAAGTTGCTTAAATCTTGGTTGAAGTGTTTATTATCTTTGTGGTCAAAAACAATATCATAAGTATCTCTCATGCGAACTTCTCCTCTTTTTATAAATTACTTATTAATTATATACCACTTTAGTGTTAAAAAGAATACTTAAAAATTGTTAAAGTTATTAAAAACCTTTATTTTTGCACGTTTAATTCTTTTATTACAATATCTGCAAGTGGATTAAAGATAAAAACTTTTAAATTTCTAATATCTGAATTATTTTCAATTAATTTTTTTAGCATACGTGCTTCATATTTGTACTTGTCATCATAAGGTGTTTTACTAAATTTAAAAAGGCATAAAAATCAACTGTCATTTGACTTAAGAAGTAAGTCAATTTTTCCATAAAAATCAACATCTGCTTGAACATTAGCTAATAACAAATTTGCTATAGAGTGATTTATTTTATGTTTATAAATAAACTTATTTAAATCATGGACAACTGATTTTGCAATATTAATCGCTGATTTGTGTTCTTCATCAGTTTTTTCGAATTTTAGAGATTCAGATTTTCTTTTAACAACAGAATTAATTATTAATTCTTTTGCAATTTTATTTCTTAAAAATATCTGATCTAATACTTTATTTGACGGATTTTGAATAAACGGAAATTTTATTTGACACAGTTGTTCGATTGAATCAAGAACTAACTTTTTATTTTCATCAATATAATAAGTTAAATTAAAATTACTATTATTATAATCAATATTTTTTATTAATTTTAAAGATAACGTGACTTCATCATATTCAAAATATTCAGATACATCATTTATGAAATGTTTTGATTTTATCGAACTCATTTTTTAGTTATAGAATTAAATATTTTTGATGCTTTAGTATCTAGTACATCTTGATCAAAATAAACTTCAACTTCTTTATTAAAGCTTATTAATTCTTCCTTTATATTTATTGGTTTACTTCCATGAATGTTTACACTAGTTGAAAAAATTGGGCCTGTAACATTAATTATTGATTTAATATCTTCTCTTTCAATCAATCTAACAGCTATAGTTTCTAAGTTATCAATAGTTTTAAATATTACAGTTGTTGATTTTTCAAATAATAAATCACTAAATTCGTTTTTTGCTATATTTAACTCGTCTAATTGCTTTATATTTGAAACCAAAATAATTAAAGGTTTATTTAGCATAGCTCCTTTAATTTTATTAATCTTTACTTCATTTTCTTTATTTCACGCAGCAGATAATCCATATATTGTATCTGTTGGCAAAATGATAACTTCACCTTTACTAATTTGCTTAGTTGCTTTATTAACTTGACTTTTATTTAACATTTTTATTACCTTTTTTTCTTTTAGCTAATATCTGAGAAAATTTAATTTGGGCACCAACTCTTTTTTTAAATAAAGTTGTTTTCATAATGTTAAAACCAATAATTAAAAATGATGATATTAATATTCCAAATAATATAATTGATTCAGCAATAACATTTATTGTATTTTCTCAAGCAGATTGTATGTTACCATCTATTTTATCTAAATAATATGCATCTTTAATTAAGTTGTAATCAGAATCACCCATTATTGATTTAATTGATGAAATAAAATCATGACCTGCGCTGTTATTATTTTCTGTTCCATAGTTTCATGCTTCGACTAAATTACCTACTTGCACTTTTGAAATAATATTTAAACATGTAAGTAACAGTAAGTTTCCATAAATTATAAAGTATTGCGTTATAAATAAATTTTGTGATTTATTTTCTCCACGAATTGATACTGAAACAAAATACATAAAAGTTGCCATAGTTGTTCCTAAACCAATTATTGGCAGAGAACAATATACAAAATAACTATTTTGATATTTTAAAATATCTGTGAATTTTGGGTCTAATAAACTATTTTCAACTCCATATCTTTTTAAAAGTTCAGGTAACACATGAATAGTTCTAGTCAACATAGCTACTTTTGTTGTATCAAAAGAAATCATTATTACATATATAAATTGTGGTAAAAGAATACACCCAGCTGCAAAAATAGTTCAATTTGAAATATTTTTATCAGAATTTTTAAATATTTTTGATAAAAAGGATTTCATTCTGTTTTGGCTTAATTCTTTTTTTCTGTTGCTAATATAATCAATATATTTATTTATATTTAAATTTTCTGCTTCAACAATCATTGCATTTTGAATACTTAAAGAAAGCATAAAAATTGCAATTATTTGAATAAATAAAATTCATCATACAGCATCTTCAGAAGCTCATTTATAAGCGTGTTCTTTATTATTCGTAAATTGTTTTGAAATCTCAGCTATAACTGGTGGTACTTCTCTTAACGAATTATTTTCAGTTTGTTCAATAAGAGATTCAAAAGTAAAAAATTCTTGAAATTTTGAGTATTCATATTGTGCAATTGATGACATTAGCGCTGCTAATATTCCAAATGAGATTACAAAAATTCAAAAACTTGTTTTCAACTTATTATTAACTCCTGTGGCAGTTAGCAAAGGCTTAAGTAGGACAAAACCAAATATAGTTATTATAAAAAAAGCTCAACCTATATAAACAGGTGTTAAAATATGTGTTTTTGAAGGCAAATCTAAAATAAGAGAAAGTTCTTTTCAGTTATCAAAATAAATTTTTAAATTAATATCTGAAAATACAATTCAACTAAATATATAAGTAGGTATCATAAGAACAATAAAAATAAGCATACTAAAAAAAGCAACTTTATATAAGTGTGCATTTTTTTCTTGAATAGAAGCAACCTTGTTTTTTATTCCAAAGTTTAGTCTAAACCTATTTTTGAACTCAACCTTTTTTTCCATTTACTCTCCTAGTTATTTATGATCATATACCTTCAATTACCAAAATAATCTTTTTCAAACTTTCATTTATATTTTAAACCTATTTCCGTCTGTAGAAATATTTCTAAATCATTTTTTTGTTTTCAACCTATTTCAAAAATAAGCATCATTTTTTCATCTAACTTCATAACTTTTTCAATTTTTTTAATAGCTTCTTTATAAAACAATAAACCATTATCTTCAGCAAACAAAGCTATCTTAGGTTCATATTTTAATGTACTTGAGTCAATATCATTATCATTAATGTCAATATATGGTGGATTACAAACTAAAATATTAAATTTATTTTTGTTAATAATTATAGAATTTAAAAAATTACTTTTTACAATTTTAACTTGGTTGTTTAAATTATTTAGATTAATATTTTTCTCAGAAACATTTAATGCTTTTTTTGATATGTCACAAAGAACTAAACTATTAATTTCATTTTCAATTGCTATAGAAAGTCCTATGCATCCTGATCCAGAACAAAGATCTAGTATATCCATCTTTTTATCTTGTTGATTAATAAACTCGTTTACATAGTCAACTATTTGCTCAGTTTCGATTCTTGGTATTAAAGTGTTTTTATTTACTAAAAATTTATGCGCTCTAAAAATTTTGTAGCCTAAAATATAAGCTAAAGGTTTCCCTTTAGCTACACTTTTTGAAATTTTTATAATTTGATTAAGTTGTTTTTTAGATAATGCATTTGCTTGCAAAAACATTACTTCTGAATATTCTATTTTTGTAACAAAAGAAATTATTTCAATAGCATCTGATTTTCCAATCTTGTTATTATTTAAAAGCATATCTAAAGCAAACTTAATATTAATTTTATTCATTTTCTTGTAACTGAGCTTCAACTTTTTGACGTTGTTCATCATTAACTAATGCAATAATGAAATCATCTATTTTTCCTTCCATAACTTGATCTAGTTTGTTCAGTGTCAAACCAACTCTGTGATCTGTTACACGATTTTGTGGATAATTATATGTTCTAATTTTTTCACTTCTGGCACCTGTTCCAACAGCGTTTTTACGCGTTGCATCAGCTTCAGCTTGTTGTTTTTCTAGTTCTGCTTCATATATCCTTGCTCTTAACATTGTCATTGCAATATCTTTGTTATCATGTTGACTTCTTCCATCTTGAGATGCAGCAACTACACCTGTTGGTATATGTGTAATACGAACTGCTGAATCTGTTGTATTAACATGTTGTCCTCCAGCTCCAGATGAGCGATATGTGTCAATTCTTAAATCACTATTCTTGATTTCAATTTCAACATCACTCATTTCAGGTAAAACAGCAACAGTTGCGGTAGAAGTTTGAATTCGACCTTTTGCTTCAGTTTTTGGAACCCTTTGAACCCTATGCGCCCCAGATTCAAATTTTAATTTAGAATAAACTCTTTCACCTTTAACCATAAATGAAACTTGCGAGAAACCACCAGCTTCAGAAGAGCTTGCATCAAGCATAGTTATTTTCCAATTTTGAGTTTCTGCATATAACTTATACATTCTTAATAGATCACCAGCAAAAATGTTTGCTTCATCACCACCAGCTGCACCTCTTATTTCGACAATAACGTTTTTATCGTCATTAGGATCTTTTGGTAAAAGTAATTCTTCTATAATTTTAACAATAGGTTCTATTGCATCTTCATTTTCTGATAACTCTATCTTAGCCAACTCAATCATCTCTGCATCTTTTTCATTACCTAAAATTTCTTTGGCATCAGACACTGCTTGAATTATAGTTTTGTATTCGACAAATTTTTCTACAACATCAATTAAATTTGCTCTTTCTTTATTAAGTTCAAGCATTTTCTTAACATCAGATACAATTTCTTCAGATTGTAAATCCTTATCTATTTGCTCAACTCTTTTTTGCATTGTTTCTAATGCTTCATAAGTTTTTGGATTCATGTTTACCTCTTTTCTATCTGATAACAGTTTCTACATCTTGCTTCATAGCTATCATTACCATCAACTAAAATTAATGGCGAATTCCATTCAGCAGGTTTACCATCAATTATTCTTTGTGTTCTGTTCGCAAAATTGCCACATTTCTGACAAATTGCTGTTAATTTATCGACCATTTCAGCCAATGGTAAAATTCTGTCAACATTTTTAAATGGTTGGCTTCTGAAGTCCTTGTCCAAACCTGTAACTATAACTATAATTCCACGATCAGCTAATTCTTCAATGTAATCAACTATTTCTTCATCAAAAAATTGAATTTCATCAATGCCTACAACATCAACTTTTTTTTCTAAAATTTTTGTTTCAAGTTTTTTTCTTAATTCAGCAGTTGAATTAACAGGTATAGAAGATAATAAAGTTCCAGCATGCGAAGCAACTTCATTAATTGCATATCTGGTATCTATTACAGGTTTAAAAGCAATGACATTTCTTTTAGCAAATGCGTGTCTGCGTAATCTTTTAATAAATTCTTCTGTTTTACCAGCAAACATACAACCAGTTATTAATTCAACTCAACCTAATTGTTTTTGCTCAATTGTATCTCTATTTGGTATCATAACTATTTATTACCTTTTTTAATAACTGCTTCTAAATCTTTAACAAGCTTACTGATGTCAGTTAATGAATTTAATTTACATCCACTTGCTAATTTATGACCACCACCATCATATTTATTTGCAATTTTATCTATTTCATAATCTCTACTTCTGATTGAAACTTTAATTTCGTTTTCAAGTTCAATTACTAATACTCATATCTTGATTTCATCAATTCCACTCATTGTACCTAAAGCAGATTTAATTTGTTCATATGAGTATTTTCAAGGTTTTTGGTCTTCTTTAGTGATTGTAATGTGTCCTACACCTTTTTTAGATAAAACCAATTTTGAAAATGCAAAGTTTGCATATTGTTTTCTTTTTAAATCCGAAACAAATAGTGAATCGTGAACAGCTTTTAAATTAGCACCATTTTGAAGTAGTATTTTAGCTGCATTAAAAGTTTTATAACTAGTATTAGGAAATAAAAATCTTCCGCTATCTGTCAATAAACCTTTATATAAGTTTGATGCTGCATTTGAATTTCATTTTAATTTCATTGCTTCTGCTCATAAGGTAATTACTTCTGTACATGCCATTGCTGTTTCATGAACAATTTCATTTTTTGCATATGGATCAATATTTACATGGTGATCAATTTTAAATGTTTCAATTGCCTCATCATATCTGTCAAAATCCAATCTTGCTTTTGTCGCTGTATCAACTGTAATAACTAAAGCTGATTTAATAAACTCATCAGTGATTTGTTCATTAAAAAAATCATTATTATCATCTAATCTGTCTCCAGGAACAATAATTGTTTTTCCAGCAAAGTTTTCTTGTATTAAATAAGCTAATCCCATTGAACTGCCTTGTGCATCTCAGTCAGGTCTAATGTGTTTTAAAATAATAATATTTTTATACTTTTTTATTTTTTTAACTAATAATTTGTAATTTGTTTCTTTCATTTTTTTCTCCTTTTTATATTATTGCTGATATAGAATGTTCTTCAAAATAAAGAACAGCCTCATTTTCTCTTTCAAATGTTTTATCTTCAGAATAAAAATATACTTTAGTTTTATTTCTTGTTACACCAAAATACATATTTTTATCATGATATTTATTTGTTCTAATAATTCTAACATTTATTGGTAAGGAATTATTCTCAATAAACTCTGTTGATATTTCCAATGGATTTATAAATATAAAACCACTTTGATTAAATTTTTTTGCATTAACATTCCATAATCTATTTTCTACATCAATTAAATTTTCAGATTCTTTTGCAAACGCAAAAACATTTGATTCACCTAATTCATTTTTACAAATTTCAATTAAATTTTTCTCAAAAAATTCTTTTGTACTTGTTTTGACTAATTCATTATTTCTTGATCAATAAATTTTTTTATTTTTATTTAAGTCACTTATAGTAAATGTTTTAGAATGCAAAATAATAAATGATATGTCAGGATAAAATTCATTTATTTTGCTAATAGTTTCAAAAAGCATTTCATAATCCTTGTTTGTTAGTAAGTGCAAGAAGTCTGAAATTACAATATTTTTTTTGCCTAAGTTAATTGCTTTTAAAATTTTAACATAAATCATATTTAATGATGAAAGCTTAAAACTTCCTTTTAAGAATCATTCAAAATTTATGTCTAAGTTTTTAAAGTTACTTTCCATTCAGTTTTCAGCTTGTTTAAAAATAGGTACGATTTGCTTTTTATAATGTTTTCTTAATGAAATGAATTCATTTTTGTTTCCATATTTAACTTCACCAGTCAAAATTAATTTGTGATAATTGTGAATATTAGAAATTATGAATTTTGTTAGTAAAGACGCTTCAGCTTTAATAAAGTTAAACAAGAATTTTTTTTCTGTGTGATTTTGATCATTAATTCTATCTTTAATTATTTTTTTTCAAGTGTTTAATTCAGCTGAAACTTCTTGCTGAACTTCTTTAGCTACTGAATATGTCTTGTAAAATTTGTCTAATTCAAATTTAAATTGTGAATTTATTGTTTTTTTTCTAAAAATTAAAATAATACTTTCTAATCGCAATTTGTTCAATCTAATATTTAAAAATTTTAATTGTTTTTCTACAATAAATTTTGTCTGTTTGTACTCAAATAATGCTTTTCTTTTTCTTAGTAATTTATTATTTGATTTTTTTGTATTGAATTCACATGTACATGAATCACGCAATCCATTTAATGCTTCGATTCGATCGTATAGTACTTGTACAAATTTAAATTCTCTTTTTTTAAGCAAAGCGTCTTTTTCAATATCATATAATGCTTTTGATAAAACTTTAACTTGAGGTGAAAATTCGACAAACATTTTTTGAGACATACTTTCATTTAGTTTTGATAAAACATCATCTAGGTTATTAATAATTTTTTCATGAGATTCGTTTGAGAATTTAATAAATTTATTAATAGCTTCATCAATATCTCTTCTAAGCTTTAAATCAGAAAGATCATTTTTTGAGTCTACTAATGATAAGTAATCATATTTTTTTTCAGCATATTTTATTCTAGCATTTCTTAAGAATTGCAAATCAGAAAGAAGTGAAAGTGCCAAAATTCATTTTGTCGGAATTAAACGCTCAAATCAGGTATCTGTTTTAATATACTCAGTTCTTAATTTAACAAAACTTCTATTAATTACATCTTCATTATCTACTTGATATCTACCAGTCTTATTTTTTTGTCGCCCCAGAATTATTTTTTTAAATGATTTTTGTTTTTCATCTTCTAAATAAACATTTGTTATTTGTCCTGATTTAGATTCAAAATCAACTTTTTTAAGCCCCTCTTTAACACTAGAAGGCGTAAAATTTTTAATTTTATATGACATTTTTTACCTTCCTTACTAAAGACAATACATTTATTATATTTTAAATCATTTAAGCTTTTAATTAAACCAATTAGGCAAATAAAAGACCACTATTGTGGTCTAAATTATTTATTTTCTTTGTTTTTTGATTTTTGTTCTTCAGAATTTTTTTGAGCAGTTGCATTAATAGCTTCTTTTCTTGCAAATTTTGATTTAAATTGTTCAACACGACCTGTAGTGTTTGCAAAGTTTTGTGCTCCTGAAAAGAATGGGTGACAGTTTGAACAAACATCAATTCTCATTTCTTCTCTTTTTGTAGTTCCACAAACAAATTCATTAGCACAAGTTGTACAAATAAATTTTGCTTCCTCGAAGTATTTTGGTTGAATATCTTTTTTTGGCATAGATGTATCTCCTTTCACACTATGTTTTCATATAGATACTTTTTCAGTACTTAAAAATTATATAACATTTTTATTTAAAAGCACAAATAAAAAACCGCTTTCGCGATTTTTAATTAAAAGTTTAAAAATATATTAAGCTTTACCTTTACATCCAAATCATTCAGTTAATTCATTAAATGTTTCTTTTAATGCTTGGTAACCTGGGTTTAATAATTTTCTTGGATCAAATCCTTTAGTTTTATCATCTAAGTCTTTTCCAGCTTCAATGTATTTTCTTGTAGCGTCTCTAAATGCTAATTGCAATTCTGTATTAACATTAATTTTTGAGATTCCCATTGAAATTGCTTTTTCAACTTGATCTTGAGGAATTCCACTTCCACCATGTAATACCATTGGCATTTTACATGCTGATTGTAATTCTTCTAAAGTATCAAATGATAAAGAAGTTCATCATTCTGGGTATTTCCCATGAATATTTCCAATTCCTGCTGCTAACATTGAAATTCCTGTTTTTGAAATTTCAGCTGCTTGAGTTGGGTCACCTAATTCACCGTTTCCAACAACTCCATCTTCTTCTCCACCAATTGAACCAATTTCAGCTTCAACTGAAATTTCATGTTCATTAGCAAAAATTAATAATTCTTTAGTTTTTGCCAAGTTTTCTTCGTATGGTAAATGTGATCCATCAAACATAACTGATGAATAACCAGCTAAAATACATTTTTTAGCCATTTCAATTGATTGTCCATGGTCTAAGTGTAACGCTACTGGAACAGTAATGTTTAATTCTTCTAATAATCCATTAACCATTCCTACAACAGTGATTGGTCCACCCATATATTTAATTGCACCTTCACTTGTTCCTAAGATAACAGGTGTATTTGAAGCTTGAGCTGCTTCTAAAATTGCTTTAGTTCATTCTAAGTTATTAATGTTAAAGTGACCGATTGCATATTTGTTTTCGTGTGCTGCTTTAACCATAGCTGTAGAGTTAACTAATTTTTCATGATATAGTCTTGTCATTTATTCTTCCTCTTTCTTTTACTTCTTTAAAATTATACAACTTTATAAGTTTTAAAAAAATAATTTTAAATTATCTTTTTGCTGTTCATTTAAATGTAAATGTTGTTAATGTAAATAATCCTGCAAGAATTGCTAATGAACCAACTATTGGTTGTCAAACTGCAGTAAAGCTATTCATTGTTCCTTGTGAACTTGTTAATCAAGTTTCTGAGTTGAAAGCATACATATATAAGAACACTGGATATTTATGTGGAATAAAGTATGTAAATATAACTATTCCTTTACTTGTGAATAAAGCTTGTGCAGGCAACATAACTCCAGACAAGAAAATACTAAAGAAGTAAACCATCATAACTACACCTTGAATTGATCCAGAAGAATTTGCAATTCCACCAAATAGTGTTGCAAGAGCAATAGAAGTTGCGCAAATTAGTATTATTGATAATAATAAATATCCAAAGTTTATTGTTTTAAATGCTGATAAAAAATCATTGTTAGCCCCTGTACCCAACACAGCTATACTAAATATCATATTAAAACATAAAACAATAATATAAAAGAATAACCCAGCTAGTAAGTAAACTAATCAAATTGAAGCAATAAACATGCTCTTTTTAACTCCTGTTATATCTATTCTTTTTAAGAATACTGAGTTTTTTCACTCAACTATTGCTGGGGTTAATGATGTTAAAACCGTTAAACATGGTAATAAAGCATAATTAAAAAGCAATGCTCCTTTGACAAGTGTTTTGTCGTTTCCTTTAAATATAAAGAAAAACATAACAGAAAAAAATATTGGAACAACAAGCATAAAAATAATACTTCTTGGTTCTTTAATAAATGATTTATAAACTAGTAAAGTTAAGTTTTTAAAAATACTAGTTTGTTTCTTAAAATTAAATGTGTCTATTTTTTTAAACATTATTTCAACTCTCCTTTAAAAAATAAATTCATCAAGTCTCTAACTGATCCATATTTTTTAATTACTTCAGTTATTTTTTTATCAAAGAAAATTCCACCATCTTTAATTATTATTATTCTGTCACACAAAATTTCAACTTCTTTTGGATGGTGAGAAACAAGTAATAATGTTTGTTTAAATTTTTTAACATTATCTCTAAAAAAATCTGTTATTTTATATTGAAGTTCCATATCCAATCCTGTTGTTAATTCGTCAAGTATCACAATTTTTGGATTATTCATAACAGAAATCATAGCGTTGAATCTTTGCTTCTGTCCACCAGAAAGTTTTTTAAGAGGAGTTTTAATAAATTCTTTAATATCAAAAACTTCAGCTATAACATTTTCTCATTCTTTTGTAAATTTAGGATAGATGCTTCTATAAAAAGCTAACATATCAGTTGGAGTAATACCTGCTGGTCAATCACCTGTTTGTAATTGAATTCCAATTTCATTTTTTATATTACCTTCTAAATTAATTTTTATTGAGCCTTTATCAGGTTTATTAAACTGAGCAATCATTTCAACTAATGTTGTTTTACCACAACCATTAGCCCCCATAATTGCAACCCTTTCTCCTTCTTTAATAGCAAGGTTCAAATTATCCAATACAACTTTATTTTTAAATGCTTTTTTCAAATTTTTTATTTCAATTATATTTGTCATATTATCTCCTTTTCATATAAATTTAATAATAGCACTAATAATTAAAATTGTTATATACTATAAAAAATATTCATGTACAATTAATTATAATTTTAGGAGGTATTATGAAAATAGATTTAGTTAAACCTGAGTTGAAGCATGTAACTCAAATATCTAATGTTTTAAATGACTTTTTAAAAAATTCAAATGAAATGATCAGTGGTATACAAGGAGCATCAGATATACATACTTTTGAAAATATTGATGAATGAATAAAGTTTGCTCAGGAAGGAACTGGTAAAGAAGGTTGAATGCCTTTCAGACAATTTCTAGCTATTAATGAAGAAAATGAAATAGTCGGATTTATAAATTTAAGATTGCAGCTTAATGATTACTTATTAAATTTTGGAGGTCACATAGGTTATGGTGTTTGCCCTTCTCAAAGAAAAAAAGGATTTGCAACAGAAATGTTAAGGCAAATTATAAAAATTGCTAAAAAAGAAGGAATCACAGAAATATTAATAACCTGTTTAGAAACAAATATCGCTTCTGAAAAAGTTATTCTAAATAACTGCGGAATTTTTGAAGATGCTAGAATAAAAGATGGAGAAAATATAAAAAGATTCTGGATAAAATAAAAAAATCTCTAACGAGATTTTTTATGCATTTTTTGCATTTTTTCAGCTACGTGGACAACGTCTAAACCTATTACTATTTGCATTGCCTCAGTACCCATTCTTTTTATCCCATAAGAACCGGCTTCCTTAATTTTGGCTTCATCAATTTTAGAATTATCTTTTAAAATTAATCTTAATCGAGTCATGCAATTATCAATAGACACAATATTATCTTCACCTAAAGCATCAAATATTTTTTCTGCCATCATTGTATATTTATCTTCTATTTTTTCACTATTTTGTTTTTTATTTTTTGTTGCAACAGTTACTTCGCTTTCTTCTCTTCCAGGTGTTGGAAGATTTAATTTTTTAATTGCTACATAAAATATTCCAAAATATGTTCCAAAAGCTATTGGTGTTAATAGTAGAACTCATAATGGGTTAGATGTTATTCTAAACACCCCTTCTTTTGAAGCTGCAAATCCTCAAGATTGTGCAAATGATGCAATATAGTCAATTAATCCTGCACTAAATCCAAATCCTAATTGAATTTGCATACCTGTAGAAATAGCTACAAACATACCTGCCAATAGTGCATGAATTACTAATAATATAGGAGAAATAAATACAAATGAGAACTCGATTGGTTCAGTTATTCCTGAAACAAGAGAAACTAATGCAACTCCTCCTAAAAATCCAGCAATTTCTTTTCTATTTTCGGGTTTAGCAGTGCATACCATCGCTATTGCAATGGCAGGTACCCCCCCCATCATAACAGGGAAAAAACCTCCTTGAAATAGCCCTGATCCTTCAACTCCTGCAGCAAACGCATTTATATCTCCATTAACAATAGTTTCAGCTCCTACATTACCTGTTATTGGATCAATTATATGTCCTTGAATAGGCAACTGGAATCAGAAGAAAGTATTCAATATATTATGTAATCCAAAAGGCAACAAGAATCTATTTAAAATAGCATACATAGCTGTTCCAGGAACTGCTACAGCGGGATTAGTTGGATCTGCTACAGCTTTTCCAAATAACATTAATACATACTGGATTCAAGGTCAAACTAATGAAAAAAGTAATGCTGTTGGTATGACAGCAATTAAAGCTACCATTGGAACAAATCTTCTTCCACTGAAAAATGAAAGAGCTTGAGGTAATTGAATATCTTTATATTTATTATAGAAAAATGCAGATAAGCAACCTGCTGTGATTCCACCTAAAACCCCAATATTTAAAACATATGTACCATCTGAAACATATTTAATAAGTTCACCATTTGCTCCTTCATAAGTTGAATTAATTGGAACATAAAATAGACCCGATAATTTTCCTGATATTTCAACACCGATTACTTTTCCGGCATCATCAAGAATAGGTTTATATATATCAAAACCTAAAGTTTTACCATATATCATAGATGGTAAACTTCTTTCCACACTTGTTAGAGCAATTAATGCAATATAAAAGACTGCACTAACTAATGCCACTTCTCCTCTATGATCTTTTGAAAGACCAAATGCTATACCAATTGCAAAAAGCAAGGCTAAATTATCAAAAACAATTTGACCCGGTTGTTGAATTATAAATGAAATTCAATATCCAATTTGACTTCCAACCCCACTTAAAATGGCACCTGTTGAATCAGTTGTATATGTCACTCCAAGAGCTCCAAATCTGTTTAAAATAGCGGCAAATGGTAAAACTGCAATTGGAAACGCTAAAGCTTTTCCAAGTTCTTGTAATTTTGTTAAAATTTTGTTTCACTTACTGCTACCATTTGTATTTAAAGCACTCTTTTTTCTGTTTTTAGATTGAGAATGCTTTTGTTTTATTTGTGTTAACATGAAAATCTCCTTTCATGTTAATTTTACTTAAAAATGAAATGATGTTAAAAAAACGGCAAGGAAATTTTTTCCATTCTACACTACTTTAAATAGAAATAGCAAATTAAACTACACCAGATATACCAATTGCGAACATAACAATGGCTGCTACTATTGTTGCAATAATCATAAAATAAAAAGCATAACTAGACCATGCATCCATATACTTATATTTACCTGAGACAATTTTAAAAGTCTGCTCTTTTTTATATTTCTTTTTACGTAAAAATGAAATGGTTATTAAAATTAATAAAACTGCTAAAATGACCAAAAGTAAAGACCCTCCAAGAAATAATCATCCTGCTTTCTCTGAAATTTTATTTGCTTCTTCTGCTTCTGCTAACGCAACAAAATTTTTTATATCATATTTTGTCATTTTATCTCCTTTACCAATCTTGTATTTTATTCTAGTATTTAAATAAAATAATTTTAAAATAGATCTATTTTAATTTTAATATTAATTAATTAATTTGTTTTAAAAAAGTGTAAATAGAAAAAAATTCCAATTATTTTTCGTTAAATATTTTTTTACTCTATATAGGTATAATTAAAGTGTAAAAGGAGAACAAAATAATGAGATATTTATCTTTAACTGCTTCAGAAATTAAAAAACTTAATTCAAAAGAATTTATCGAGTCTATTAAAAATTCTGAAGGAAGACTTTTAGTAAGCGAAAATATAGTTATACTTGATCCTTTATTAAAAAGTATAACTAATTCGGAATTAGCTGCTGCAATGGGCGCGGACATTTTATTGCTTAATCTATTTGATGTTCAAAATCCTGAAATAAAGGGGATGCCAAAAAATGTTAAGCCCTATGAATTAATTAAAAAAATAAAAGAATTTACAGGTAGATCGGTTGGTGTAAATTTAGAACCTGTTGATCCAGAATTTTGTGAAAATAATAATGATTTTTGAAAAATGACTAAGGGTAGACTTGCATCTGTTGAAAATGTTAAGAAATTAAAAGATTTTGGTGTTGACTTTATTGTTTTGACAGGCAATCCAGGAAACGGAATAACAAATAAGGAAGTTGTTAAATGTACAAGACAAATAAAAAATATTTTTAAAAATGAAATAGTAATTTTTGCAGGTAAAATGCATGGGGCAGGCATGGGGGATGCAATACTTAAGGACGAAGAAATTAAAGAATTAAAGCATGCTGGAGCTGATGTTATACTAATTCCTGCACCAGGGACCATTCCTGGAACAACAGTCGATTTAATATCGAAAAAAATTAATCTTATTCATGATCTTGGTTTATTATCTATGACTTCAATCGGTACTTCACAAGAAGGAGCAGATTTGCAAACAATAAAAACAATCGCATTAAATGCTAAAATGTGTGGTACAGATATTCATCACATAGGTGACACAGGATATCCTGGTATAGCAGTTCCAGAAAATATTACATCATACAGTATTGCCATAAAAGGAATTCGTCATACTTATTTTAGAATGGCTTGTTCAATTAAAAGATAACTTTAAGAAAGCGCTTACAGCGCTTCTTTTAAATACTAACAATGTTTTTAAAATATAATTTAAAAACATGAGAATTATTTTCATAATATATTTTATATATTGCTTACATACCATATGTATAATCATTATATAAAAAGGAGTGTATTATTTGTGATAATTAAAAATGGGAAAATTGTAACTCCAAAGAAAGTAATTGAAAATGGTTATATTGAGATAATAGATAGTAAAATATTCTCAATAAACGAAGGTTCTACTAATTTAGAAGGAATTGATGTTAATGGTGCATGAATAATGCCTGGATTTATTGACGCACATGTTCATGGAGGATATGGAGTTGATTTTGAAACAGGTAACAAAGAAAGATTTAATGTATTTTCCAAAAATGTTGCAAAAGAAGGTGTAACAAAATACTATCAAGCCACAGTAACAAATTCTGAAAAAGATAATAACAAATATTTAACAGAATTTAATGAATTTATGAAAACTAAAAATAAAGGAGCTAAGTGCTTAGGAATTCACATGGAAGGCCCTTTCATTTCAAAAGAAAAAAAAGGTGCACATGATCAAAAATTGCTGATTGCACCAAATATTGAGTTAGCTAAAAAATGAAATTATATTTCAGGAAACAATATAAAGATAATAACATTTGCTTCTGACTTACAAGATGGTTCTTTTACAAAATACTGCATTAATAATGATATTTTACCTAGTGTTGGTCATTCAAATATGGAAGCAAAAGAATTTGAAAAAGATTACTTATTAGGCATTAAGCATGTTTGTCATATTTTTAATGGAATGAGTGGTGTTGATCAAAGAAAACCTGGATTAGCAACAGCGGCATTAAATTACTCAGACGTTTTAGTTGAAGTTATTTCTGATGGAATTCACATAAACAATGAAATTTTAAAATTAATTTATAAAATTAAAGGGCCTGAACAAATATGTATAATAACAGATTCAATGAACGCAAAAGGATTGGATGATGGCAAATATAAAATAGGAAATTTAGAAGTAATTAAAAAAGGCATGACAGTTAAATTAACTTCTAACGGTGTACTTGCTGGTGCTGCTGCTACTTTTGATCATAATGTTAGATACTATAAAAAAACTTGCAATATTGAAATGATTGACTTGGCAAAAATGACTTCAAGTAATATAGCTAAGCAAATGAAATTAAAAGACACCGGATCAATTGAAGTAAATAAATTAGCAGATATAGTTGTTCTTGATAATGAATTAAAAGTTTTATTAACAATTGGAGAAGGGCAGATCATTTATAAAAAGTAAAAAAATAGTAATGCATTTACTATTTTTTTACTATTTTTTTAAATTGATTTATTTTTTGAATATCTATTTCTGAGTTTCATGTTCCGTCAACTCTAACAGCAGTTCCTATATGAATTTCATCTGAAGCAGGTGCTATTTTTAAAATGTTATTTTCATTTACCCCACCGCCTGCTAAAATTTTCACTTTTTTTAGATCTTTGATTTTTTTTAATTTTTCTGTATTAAGTTCGATTATTTCTCCACATGAAGTTAGAACAGTATTTATTCCTAAAGAATAAAGCACATCAATTCCTTTTTCAAAGTCATTAAGTTGATCAAATGCTTTATGAAACGTTACATTTTTGTTTCCTTTTAGTTCCATTATTTTTTTCATCCTATCAACATTTATTTCACCCTCAGGAGTAATTATGCCGATTACTATACCTGATACTTTAGTGCCTTTAATAAATTGTAAATCTTCCAATATTTTTTGAAATTCAGTTTCAGTGTAATAAAAATCTCTTGCTGTTGGTCTCACAATTACATTTACTGGCAACTTTGAAATTTCCCCAGCTTCTTTAATTTCTTTATGAGTTGGGGTTAATCCCCCTACTTCTAGATTTGTACAAAATTCAATACGATCAGCGTTTGATTTATTAATTAGTAAAATGTCTTCCAAGTTTTTTGCAATGATTTCTAATTTCATATCTTATTTGTTCCCTAACTCTGACGCTGCTTGTTCATCAATAATGACGATTACATTTGAATGTTCTTGCAGTATTGTGCAAGGCCAATCAACAGATAATTTGCCTTCAATTAATTGTTGAATTGCTTTAGCTTTATTTTTGCCAGTTGCTAGTAAAACTATTTTTTTTGCATTCATAATTGATTTTAAACCCATTGAAATAGCTTTTTTTGGCACTTCATCGATGCTTGCAAATAATCTTGAATTTGCTTTTATAGTTGATTCTGTTAAATTCACTTCTGATGTTAAAGAATTAAAATCTGTATTTGGTTCATTAAATCCGATATGTCCGTTTACTCCCAAACCTAAAATTTGTAAATCAATTCCACCGTTTTCATTTATTAAAAGATCATACTTTGATGGATTTTCGACGTCTATACCATTTGGAACATGAGTATTATTTAAATCAATATTTATATGTTTAAATAATTTTTCGTTCATAAAATATCTGTAAGATTGAATATGAGTTGGCTTTAGCCCTTTATATTCATCTAAATTAAAAGTCTTGACTGAAGCAAAATTAACTTTTCCTTCATTATAAAATTTTATTAAATTATTATACAAAGGTATTGGGGTTGAGCCTGTTGCTAAACCAAGTACTATATTATTTTTTTTGTTTATTTCATTTATTACGATTTTTGAAGCTTCAAGTCCAACTTGTTCTTCATTTTTAAGTCTAATTATTTTCATATTACTCCTTTTTATTCTTTTATTATTTTATTCTAAAAAACTACTATTTTAACTTTACACAATTGGAAATAATTTTTATAGATGTATAATTAAAAAAGAATAAATGGAGTATTACTTAAAATGAACAAGGAAATCTTTAAAATAGACACTAAAGAAAATGCTGATTCTACAAAGAATAATATGATTAGATATATAAATGAAAATACTGGTGACTTTTTATCAATAAGTATTGATTCTATTGCAAGAAAAGTTGGCATTTCTGTTTCTTCTGTTTCGAGATTTTCACAAAAAATGGGATTCAGCAGTTTTAAAGATTTACAATTATATGTTAATGAAGAAAATATTAAAAAAAATCAAAGTTATACAATAAATGACGGAACAACAATTGAAGAAATAGTAAAAAATATTACTACATATAATTCTTACACAATAAAAGAAACATCAGACATTTTAAATAATGAAGAAATAAATAAAGTAACTAATGAAATTATTAGTTCAAAAGTTGTTTTAATATATGGTGTTGGTAGCAGCGCACTTGCTGCTCAAGAACTAAACACTAATTTAAAAAAAACAGGTATAAATTGTGCTTACTTTTCCGATTTTCACAGTATTTTAGCAATTTTATCAACTCTTAGCGATGATAGTTTAGTTATTTTAATTTCATCTTCGTTAAAAAGTCATGAAATCAAATTCATTTATGATTATTGCTACAAAAATAAAATTAAAAATTTATTGATAACTAAAGATACAACTATCTTGGAGTATGAACCTTCTTATAAAATAACTTTCAAAACAATTGATCAAAAAGAAAGGTACTCATCTATTTCATCAAAAACAGCTCAACTTTTTATTGCGGACGTTATTTTTAACAGCGTAACAAATGATTTTGTTAAAAATAAAAAAGAGTTAATAAAGAAAACAAACGATTTAATTTCTGAATGAAATGAAACAAAATAAACTTTATACTCTTTTTTAAGCGTGTAAAGTTTATTTTTTATATTTATTTTGTTTTCTATTTTTTAATTCAATAAAAAATAATTTCAATTTCACCTATGATACTAATTTTTTTAAAATCACCCAACAAAATTGCTGAATCGCCTTTATTAAATTTTACTCCTTCAATAGTTCCTTTTCCTTTTATTACTGTTAACTCTATTCAAAAAGAATCTTCATATTTTTTAAAATATTTATGTTCAGAAGATTTAAATATAAAAACTGAAAAGAAATTTGATGAAAAAGTTTTTCCTTTAGCATTTTTAACTATGTACGAATAATTATCTGGAAAAAAAATATTTTCTTTTGATTTTTCTATTTCTAGTTTTCTTTTTTTACCATTTTCTAATCTATCGTAATCATAAAGTCTATAAGTAACGTCACTAGATCTTTGCAATTCAAAAACTTTCACATTAGATGTTATTGCATGCACTTTTCCAGGTGGAACATATATAAAATCACCTTTATCAATTTTTTGAACTTTAAATAAATTCTTTCAATCTTTTTTGTTTATTAAATTATTAAATTCTTCTTCTGACTTTGCGTTATGACCATAAATTATTTTACTATTTTGAGGACAATCAAGTATTATTCATGATTCAGGCTTTCCAAAATCGTTTTCATATTTAATTGCATACTCATCATTGGGATGCACCTGAACAGATAAATCTTTAGAAGGATTTATTATTTTTGATAATAAGGGGAATTTGTCGTATATACCATTTCCAAAATATTCATTATTTTTTTCAAAAAAATCTTTTAAAGCAACATTTTCTTCTTCTAAATAACTTAAACCATTTTCATGAGCAGAAATAATTCATGCTTCACCTATAGTTTCATTCTTTGTATTTATATACCCTAAATCTTTTCATTTTTTTGTGCCCCATATTTTTTTTGAAAAGTAAGGTTTAATTTTTATTATTTTCATTTTGTACTCTACTAAAATCTATTTAAGTATTCTTCTTTGTATTTTTTTCTTAAGTTTATATTATAATTTTTAATTTCTTTTTCTTTAATTTCTTTAATTTCTTTAATTTCTTTAAATATTATTTCATTATTACTTTTAGCTTCATTTTTAGATAAATTTTTTATACTTGCAGCTTTTTTTACTTTTAATTGATTAATTTGTTCATTATATTTTTGTGAAATTAATTTTATATCTTTTTTTAATGTTGACTGTTTGATAAATTCTTTTTCTTTTATATTTAATGGTTTAAAGTTTTCTTTTGCAATTTGAACTTTTAACTTATATTGTTCATTTATTTTTGCTATTTTTTCTTTTACAAAGTTAATTTTTTCTTCACTATAATTTTGTTCTTTTAAAGTTTTAATTTCAAGTTTTAATTGTTTTATATTTTCAAACTTTTTAGATTTTAATTCTTCTAAATGCAAAATATGTGCTTCTTTTACTGATCCAAATGCACCTGCATCTTTTAATTGTCAAATACCATATGTTGAAGTTGTCACTGCAACTCCTGCTGCTACAGCAATAAAGTAGTAAACTGTCATTGGTCCATAAGGCACTGCTCCTAATATTGCAACTATTGGTCCACCATGAGCAGCAGCGTCAGTAATCATGAATGCTCCAGCAATTCCACCAGCAACTGCACTTCCTAGTACATTACAAACGATAGCTCTTTTTGGGTCTCTAATAGCAAATGGGATTGCACCTTCAGAAATTCCAATAGTTCCCATTATCATGGCTGCTATACCCATACCTTTTTCTTCTTCAGAATAAAATCTTTTAAATAGAATTGTTGATAATCCCATACCCAGTGGTGCGACAGGAATAGCTGCTGACATAGCCCCCATTGGTTGCTGAACTCCAGCTGTTATTAATGCAGAACAAGTAATAAAAGCAATTTTATTAATAGGTCCACCCATGTCAAAACCAGCCATTGCACCTAAAATAAGCCCTAATCCTAATCCTACCAAAATACCTATATTTCCTGAATTATAAGCTTTTTCGATACCAGTTTGAATTTGATCCATAAGATATCCAATTGGTGCTCCTAATACATAAATAAAAATAATTGATATTGCAATACCTGCTGTTAAGGGAATAAAAAATATTGGCATTGCTGGAGCAAGAGATTTTGGAACTTTTCAAGTATTAACTCATCGTACGTAATAACCGACTGCTAAACCTGAAATAATAGCTCCTATAAAACCCATAGGTGTTGAAATAATATCCATTCCAGGAATTCAAGAGGCTAATTTTGTATTGTCATTACCTATGAATGCTCCTAGCATAGCTGGAGCTATAGCGGCCCTACCAGCAATTGAATTAGCAATAAAACCTGCTAAGACAGGAATCATTAATGCAAAAGCAGCTCCACCAATACTGTCAAGAATTGCTAATATTCCTCACTTATATTCACCATTTGGACCTGATGTTCCAGACTCTGGTCCTCAAATAGCTTTTGCAAGACCTAATGAAAATGCTAAACAAATTCCACCAAGCACAATCATTGGAATCATATATGATATTCCGGCGAGAATATGATTTAATGCCCTATCATTTACTGCAGTTTTTTTACCTTTTTCATTATTAAAACCTTCATTTTTTCCAGCTTCAAAAATTTTTCCTTCTTCTAGACTTCTGTTTATTAATCTAACAGGATCTTTGATTGCTTCAGACACTTTTACAGCATAAACTTTTTTTCCTACAAATCTTTCCATTTCAACTGAAGTATCAGTTGCTAAAATAACAACGTCAGCTTCTTCGATCTCTCTATTTGAAAGTTTATTTCCAACTCCTTTAGAACCTTGTGTTTCAATTCTAACTGATACACCAATTTTTTGTCCTGCCTTTAACATCTTTTCTTCAGCCATATAAGTATGCGCTATGCCAGTGACACAAGCGGTAATACCCACTACTTTTACTTTACTTTTTGTTACAGTATCTGATTTATTTCTTTCTTTTTCTGATAGTGTATTTAAAATAGTGGAAACATTTTTAGGGTTCTTTAATTCCTTTTTAACATTTTCATTCATTATTTTTACAGCTAAAGAACTTAATAATTCTAAGTGAACTTGGCCTGTTGGAGTATCTGGTATAAGTAATGCCAAAATAACATCAGTGCCTTTGCCATCAAGTGAATTTCAATTAATTTCATTTTTTAACTTAATATAAAAAACAGCAGGTTTTATAATCTCTTTGATTCTAGCATGTGGAATTGCAAATCCATCTTCAAAACCTGTTGTAGATTCAGCTTCTCTTTTTTTAAAACCTTTAAGCAAAGTTTTTTCATTAGAGATATATCCTAATTCAAAAGCTTTTTTACTTATATATTTAAAAACTTCATCTTGTGTTTTTAAATCAAGGTTAATAAATACGTGATTTTTATTTAATACTTTTCCATTCATTTTTTGAATATTCCTTTCGAGATTATTATATTCTATTTTATTCAAAAAATGAATATTTTTTAATTTTACAAAAAAAATGGACTGACTCCATTATTTATTTTGCCATTTTCACTCTTCAATAACATCGTTCTTAGGCAATATATTTTTAAGCATTTCCCTAAAAATCATTTCAATAATTAAATTCATACAAGTTTTTGAAGTAAAAGAAAATGATCTAAATTTTGCATCAGAGGATGATACTTTTAATACAACATTAACTTTTTCATCTCATTTATTTTCAAATTCTCCAGTTAGTAAAATAATTTTTATTTTTTTCTGCATTGCTTTTTCAATAATCTTTGATATTTCATTTTTATCTAACGAATAAGAAATTACAACTAAAACATCATTTTTACTCATAAAATTTAAATTTATAAGCTGTTGATGCCAATCTAGACTTAGCATAACGTTTTTGCCAATTTTTGTTAACTTATGTTCAAAAAGATATTTTATTGAATAATTACCCCCTAAAGAAGCAATATTAATTTTATCCGCTTTTACTAAAAGATTAGATGCGCTTATTATTTCCTTCTCATCTATTCGCTGTAATGTATTTGTAATATCCAATAAAATTCTTTCCTTATTGTCTTCTAAATTATTTTTTTCATAATTACTTTTAAAATAAATTTTAATTTCATTGTTAAGTTTTTCTTTAAATGTTTTGTAGTTTCCTTGAGGATAAATTTCATTTATAAATCTTGTTGTTGTTGGTTGAGAAGCTTTACTAACTTCAGCTAGTTCAGTTACACTTAGTTCAAATTTATTATTTTCTGTTATTTCTTTAATTATTGTTTCTGCAATTCTTTTTTGTGATTTCTGATCTTCAATGCTTGCTTTATAAACTTTTTCAATAATCATAGTTAACCTCCTATATACATAATAATATATCAAATTTAAGTGTTTTTTATTTGTGCTTTTTAATTATAGCTTCAACAAATCCTTTGAACAATGGATTAGGTTTATTAGGTCTTGAAGTGAATTCTGGATGGTACTGACTTCCTACAAAAAATGGGTGATTTGGTAGTTCAATCATTTCTACTAATTTTTTTTCTTCATAAATCCCTGAAAATACTAAACCCTTTTCTTCTAATGGTTTTTTATATTCATTATTAAATTCATATCTATGTCTATGTCTTTCAAAAACTTCTCTACTTCCATAAAGTTTTTCAGCTTTTGTGCCTTCTTTAATTGTTGTTTTATAGAAAGCCCCTAATCTTAAAGTACCACCAAGATTTTGAACATCAATTCCTCTAATAAAATCAAAAATAGGTACTGCTCCTGAATGATCAAATTCAGTTGAGTTTGCTTCTGGTAAGTTTAATCAGTCCCTTGCCATTGAAATTGTTGCAATTTGCATCCCTAAACATATTCCTAAATATGGGACATTATTTTCTCTAGCAAATTTAGAGGCTAAAATCATTCCCTCTATTCCCCTATCACCAAAACCACCAGGTACTAAAATTCCATTTGCATTTTGTAAAACTTCTTTATAGTTTGATTCATTTAATTTGTCTGCCTGAACTCAATTTATTTTTAATTTTCTTTTAAATTCATATCCAGCAATTTTTAAAGATTCAATTACTGATAAATAAGCATCTTGTAATTCAATATATTTACCAACAAAAGTAACCTCAAATTCTTCTCTAGAATCATTAATCTTTTGACAAAATTTGATTCAAGAATCCATATTTGTTTTCTTAGTTTTAATTTGCAATTGATCTAAAACTAATCCATGTAAGTTTTGTTCATACATTTCTAATGGAACTTCATATATTGACTCTTTATCAACAGCATCAATAACATTAGATGTGGGAATATTACAAAATAATGATATTTTTTCCTTTATTTCTTTAGACGAATGTTTATCAGTTCTTTGAACAATAATATCTGGTTGAATTCCTAAGCTTAATAATTCTTTAACTGACATTTGAATAGGTTTTGTTTTATATTCTTTTGATGCATTTAAATATAAAAGTAATGCAACATGAATAAAAACAACATTTTCTTTTCCCTGTTCCATTCTTATTTGCCTAATTGCTTCAATAAATGGTTGAGATTCAATATCTCCAACAGTACCACCAATTTCTGAAATAATAACATCCGCTTGAGATGTTTTAGCTGCTTGATAAACTTTGTTTTTAATTGAATCAGTAATATGAGGTACAACTTGAATAGTCTGCCCCCCTCAATCACCACGTCTTTCAGCATTAATAGTTTCTAGATAAATTTTTCCTGCAGACGTTGAAGACATCTTAGTTAATTTTTCATCAATAAACCTTTCATAGTGACCTAAGTCTAAATCAGTTTCTCCACCATCATCAGTAACAAAAACTTCCCCATGTTGATAAGGACTCATTGTTCCTGGGTCTACATTTAAATATGGATCAAATTTCTGCATAAACACTTTTAATCCACTTGCTTTTAATAAATTACCTAATGAGCTTGCAGTAATTCCTTTTCCTAATCCTGAAACTACTCCACCTGTTACAAATACAAATTTTGGCATAATTTTATCTCCTTTTCTTTTAAAAAATAAAAAAAGTTGCTAAAACATAAAAGTCGCAACTTTTCTTTAATTATTTCGTTTTTTAATCTTCATCATCATAATAAATTGATGTTGAATCGTCTTCTTCCTCTTCAACAAACAGATCATCATAAACTTCAGGATTTTCATCGTCCTCATCATGAGATACTGTTTCTTCGATTTCATCATCTGATTCAGTTTTTTTCTTTTTAACTGTCTTTGAATCAAACTTTTTCTTAATGTCATCAATTTTTGAATCATCACTTAAAGCTCATTCGCCTTTAGTAGAAAGAGCAAATCTAACATCAAGAACTAAATCACTGTATAAATCAGCGATAGCTTCATTTTCATCATTTTTGTGATTGATTGCTTTATTTTTAATTGCTTCTCAGATAGCCATTAATTTCATTGGATTTTTACGCTTTTTTAAAAGCTCGTAAGCTAAATCAATATTTGATAAACTTTCCATTCTATTCACCCTTACTTTCTATTTTTACATTACTTCTTTTGGGAAAAAGTATTTTTTAATTGTTTTTTCATCTTCAATATATTTAACCGTGTTAGCTAATAAACTAAATTTGGTTAATGATTTAACAACATTATTTTTATCAACTATATAAATAGTTTGATCTTTACCATCAGTTAAACCATCTTTATAAATACTTGGTTTCTTGAATTTTGGTTCAATAAAATAATATTTAGGATCTTTGCCTTCTTCTTTTAATAAGTTTTTAATTTCCCTTATTTTAAATTCATCAGCCTCTTTTAGTTTCAAGAAATTTCTATTAACTAATCGGTCTGATAAATCACTTAGAATGTGGTCATTTTCTTTTTGACAATTTTTCATAATATCAAACATTGTAAAATCATCTAAAATTAAGTATAAATCTATTGGAATATTTTGTCCATTAAAAATATAACTAAAATAATTATTTATTCTTTGATCCGCAAATTGATATCCTTTTTCGTTTAAATCAACAATTCTTTCAAATCAACTTATAAGTGTTACATCAAAGCCTGTCGACAATTTATGTTCATATACTTGTTTGTACATATGATATCTACCAAGCAAGTATGATTCAATTGCGTGAATTGTTTTTTTAGGGAAAACAATTTTATCGTCGATAATTCTAACGTTTCTAATTAAAAACTCTGTATCCAACGAAGAATAATTAACACCACAATAATAAGAATCCCTCATTAAATAATCAATTCTATCAGCATCTAATTGGCTACTTACTAAAGAATTTAATATTTTGTTTGGATACTTACCTTCTAATATAGCAATTATGTCTTCAGGATCAACTTTGTGTTTTTTCAAAATTTTCGCAATATTTCCTTTAGGATTTCTAATTATATCAGCACTATATTCCTCATGACTTCTTTTGCTTATTTTTTCAAATGTATGAGAGAATGGGCCATGCCCAATATCATGCATTAATCCAGCTAATAAAACTATTTTCTTATCTTTTGCAGATATTTTAGCGAAGTCTGGTGCTTTAAGGAACTGAGAAATAATATGATAAACTCCAATACAATGTGTAAATCTTGTATGTGAAGCCCCTGCATAAGCAAATTGAGCTCCACCTAATTGAAGTATTCTTCTTAAACGTTGCATTTCTGATGAATTAATTATTTCCATGAAAACTTCATCATGAATAAAAACATCACCATGCACACTATCTCTAAAAACTTTTTCCATAATATTACCTATTTAACTTTAGCAATATTTGCTAAAATTTTTTCTTTTCCTAATAAATAAATAACGTCTGCTAGTGAAGGCCCATGCTCAGAGCTTGAAGCAGCTATTCTAATTGGCATAAATAAATCCTTACCTTTTTTACCAGTTTTTTCGCTTACTGATTTAATTAGATTTTTAATTGATTCTATTTCTCATTCTGCTAAAAAATTAATTTGATTTTCAAATTCCTTAATAACTTTTTCATTATCACAAATTGACCTTAATGTTTCAAAAGTTTGATTTGTAATAACCGTGTTGTTAAAGAAAATTGGCAAGTGATTATTTATTTGTTGAGCAAATTCCAACTCTTTTTTAAACAATAATAAAACTTGATTTAATCATTTTTCTGATCTAATAGAAATATCAAACTTATCTTTATCAATAAATATTTTTGTAAATTCTAAATATTTTTCTTCTGATAGTGCTTTCATGTATTGTGAATTTATTCATTTCATTTTTGTCATGTCAAATGTTGAAGGAGACTTACTAAAACGTTTATCATCAAAAATTGAAATTAATTCTTCTCTTGTTAAAAGTTCTTTTTCTCCAATTGGAGACCAACCTAATAATGAAATGTAGTTAAACATTGCTTCAGGTAAATAACCCTGGTTTTTATATTGTTCAATAAAGAACAATGCATTACCGCTTCTTTTTGATAACTTTTTACCAGTTGAATCAACAATTAATGACATGTGACCAAATTCAGGAGTTTTTCATCCAAATGCTTTATAAATTAAAATTTGTCTAGGCGTATTTGAAATATGTTCTTCACCTCTTAATACATGAGATATTCCCATATCAAAATCATCTACCACAACAGCAAAATTATAAGTTGCTATTTTATTAGTTTTTAGAATAACAAAATCACCTATTTCTTTTGAATCAAAAGAAATATCTCCTTTTATAAAGTCTTTAATATTTAAGGCAGCTTCTGGAACTAAAAATCTTACTGAAAAATTTTTATTTAATTTTAAATTAGATTCAATTTCAGATTCTCTTAGTTTAGAGCATTTACCTGAATATTTAGTTGCAACAATACCTTTAGCAACTTGCACTTCATAATCTTTTTCTAATTCTTCGCTTGTACAAAAACAACGATATGCCTTCTTTTGTAAAATAAGTTCATTAGCTAATTGCTCATATCTTTCAAACTTTTGAGACTGCATATATTTTCCATATTGAGCATCACCAGGGTTTAAAAAAGATTCATCAACAATTATACCTAATCAATTTAAATTTTCAAATTGTGACTCAATAGCACCTTCTACATTTCTTTCCAAATCTGTATCTTCTATTCTGACAATGAAATCTCCATCATAATGTTTAGCAAATAAATAATTCATTAATGCTGTTCTTGTATTTCCAATATGTAAAAAGCCAGTTGGTGATGGTGCATATCTTAATCTAAACTTAGCCATGTTTTCTCCTTTTAAAATATTTAAACTTAATTTATTTTATCAATTTTTTTATTTATTTGTTTTCTTTTTAGATTTTGCTTGTTTTTTGTTTTGCTTTGATATTTGATTTTTATCAAATTTTAATTTTTCTTTTTGTGTTTTGTTTTCTATCAAAGAGTGCATTTTTTTCTCAGAAATTAGTTCTGTTCCTTCTTCAAATAACAGTTCATCTTTTGCAACAAGTGTTGCTACAAAAACACCACCAGTTACATTTGTTGCAGTTCTACCCATATCAAACAATCCATCGATTGCTCCAAAAATTGCATACACAGGAGCAAAGAATGCACCAAAGCCAATTCCGTTTAGAACCGCAGATGTAACAACAGTTGCAGTTCCTGGTACACCTGCAATTCCAATACTTGCTACTATAGTCGTAAATAGACCTAGAATAAAGAAAGCAAATATATTCATTGCTGCCACAGTTTCAGATCCTGTATATAATACTGATGTTATTAAACCCGCTTGGACTCCAGCACAAGCTACTAAACCAAGAGATGTTGATAGTGGGGCAACAATACTTGTTACTTTGTCACTAATTTTCATTTCATTTGATAACGTATCCATTGTTACTGGAAGCGTTGCATTTGATGATTGTGTTGAGAAAGCTTGAATAAAAGGTTTTCAAGCATGTTTTCATCACACTTTCACATTTATACCTGACAAGAATAAAACCAATGTCATTACTCCTAACATAATAAATAATCCCAAATATCCAATTGCTAGTATTAGACCAATTGATGCTAATGCACCAATGGCTCTTGTTGTTATTGAAGTTGTTAGCATTGCCATAACTGCTAATGGCATAATTTTCATAAATGTCATTAATATAGACATGACTATATCTCAAGCTCTGTCCATAAAATTCATTAAATTATCCATTGATTCAGGATGTTTTTTTCTAACAAATGTTGTTGCGTAACCAACTAAAGCAGCCAGTACAATAACTGGTATTATTGCTGTTGCTGATAAAGTTGCAACAAAGTTTGAAGGAATATACCCTCAAATTATTTCTGGCAAAGCTTTTGAATCAGTTCTTCCTGATCCACCAGGAATTTGTTGGTCAAAATTTAAACCTTTACCAATCTTTAGTGCATATCCTATTCAAAAAGTAATAGTAAATGCTATTGCAACATTAATTAAAAGTATTGCCACTGCTTTTCCAGAAATTCTTCCTAACCCTTTACTTCCTGGTTTTGCAACCACTCTAAAAATGGCAATAAAAACTACAGGAATTGTAATTAATAAAATTCCATTAATAAATATTTGCTTTAACATTGAAGCTCATGTATTAAATTCAATTATTCAATCTATTCCAGTTTTAACTTCAGGTTTAAATGAGATAGCATTAATAAATGCCAAACTTTCACCTTTCGAATCTTTAAATAATGATAATTTTGTTAAATCATTAATAACAAATTTATATCCTTCCAAACCGACAATTGATTTAATTTGAACATATTCGTCTTTAACTTCTTCAAGGCCTGGTAACTGAGGTTTTTTTATGTAATACTCAGAAATATCTAGTCAATTTCCGTCCACAAATGCTCATGCAGAGTTTCCTTTATGAGAAAATCAAGATCCACCTGGAAATCCTATTATTGTCTGAATAACAATACCAAAAAATAATCCTATTGAAATTCCAATAAATATTCTATATATAAACTTAATTTTCATTTGCTTTAATCCATATCAAAAACCGCCCATTAAACCAAAGAACAAAACAATTGCTAAAAGCGATTGTCATGTGCTTATGCTTAAAAAGTTTTGAAGGAAAGTTTCTTTAAAACTACTTAATAACATTTTTGATTCCTCTTTTTTCTTTGTTAACTTTTTATATTAATTTACTCAAGGCTATATGAATAATGTCTGTTGTTCTTGAAAATGATGGCGAGTAGGGTAAATCAATTTGTTCCAAAGCTTCATTAACTTTTGTTCTTGATCAAATTAAACCAACTAATCCATAAATTCTTAAGACAGATTTATTCTTACCTATCATTTGCGCATTTATAATTTCTTTTGTTTTGCAATCAATAATTATTCTTAATCATAATTCTTGTTGACCAGCAACATAATTAGTATGATCTTTGTCTTTTATTAAGATTTCTTTTGTTTCTATGTTGTTCATTTGAATAAACATTTTATTTTCACCAGATCTTGCTAACTCTAAATCAAAAAATCTTATTATTGTAGTTCCTAAAGCTCCTACAAATTTACTTGATTTAATTTGATTAATATTACTTGCAATTATTTTTGCTTGTTTATTTGCAACAGTTGCTAAATAAAATGTTTTCGAGTTTTTATACAAATAGCTTAAACTGCTACAACAATCTCCTCCTGCAAAAACATTTGGAATATTTGTTTCACAATATTCATTAATTTTTATTGCACCGTTATTTTCCAATTCTAATTTCGTATTTTTCAAAAAATCTGTATTTGGTGAAACACCAATGCTTAAAATTACAACGTCACATGGTATTATTTCCCCTTTAATGGTTTTAGCACCACAAACTTTGTTGTCAGAACCCTTAATAAATTCCATTATTTCGTTTTCTTTGTATAAATTTATATTTTGACTTTTAATTTCTTGTTCGACTAATTCACTAAATTCTTCGTCAAATAAATTTTTCAAAACTCGATCAGCTTTTTCAATAATTGATATTTCAGCTTTTGTATTATGTTTAATATTCTCAACCATTTCCAAACCAATAAGGCCTGATCCAATAACTAGAACCTTGCTCATATCAGAAATTATATTTTTAATTGCAATCCCATCTTCTTTTGAATTAACAGTGAATATATTGTTAGCTTCTATATTTTTAATGTCTGGAATTATTGGTTTTGCCCCTACAGCGATAACTAAATTATCATAAAATATTTTTTCATCTTCAAAATCAACACATTTATTTTCAAAATCAATTTTTGTTGCTTTTGTGTTATTGATTATAGATATTCCAGATTTTTCAAATTTTTCGACTTGTCTTGCAATCAAAATTTCTGCATCAACAAAATTATTTCCTACAAAATATGGAATACCACAAGCACCTAGAGAAACATATTCTTTATCTTGAATAACAATTATTTCATTTTTTTCATCTAATCTTTTAAGTTTAGCTGCAACCCCCATGCCTGTTGCAGAACCACCTATAATAACAGTTTTCATTTAAACTCCTTTTTTAAAATTATTTATATTATATTCTTATTTTTTTAAAAGTAAAAAGTTATTATAAAACTATAGTTTTAATTTAATAATATATATGCCATCAAATTTAAAAAAACTATTTTTAGTTGAAATTCTCTTCTGAAAAGGTTTAAATTAATCAATGAAAGAAGTGTGAGTATGACAAAATATTTAGTATTACTTGAATCACCATCAAAGGTTGACAAAATAAAACATTATCTAGAAAAAAACTTTCCCGAAGATTCTTTTGAGGTTTTAGCTAGTGGTGGGCATATTAATAAAATTGCAGATTCAGGACCTTGAGGATTAGGAATAGATTTTCAAACAATGACTCCAACTTTTAAAATTGAGGCAACAAAGAAAAAGAATGTTTCTGAAATTTTAAAAGCCGGCAAAAAAGCAGAAAAAATTATTCTTGCTTCCGATCCAGATCGTGAAGGAGAAGCTATTGCTTGACACCTTGCAAACTTATTCACAAAAGAGAATAAGCAAATTAAAAGAATCACATTTAATGAAATTACTGAAAGTGCTATTATAAAAGCATTTGGAGAAATGAGAGAAATTGATTTAGATTTAGTTAATGCTCAAGTTTCTAGACAAATGCTAGATAAAATTATTGGATATATGGTTTCTAATTCTTTACAAAAGAGTACTGGATTATTAAGTGCTGGTAGGGTTCAAACACCTGCATTAAAAATTCTTGTTGATCGTGACAAAATTATTAAAGCGTTCGTAGAAACAGTTTACAAAAAAATATTTGTTATTGATCCAAAACAGAATGTTAAGTTATTTTTATACAAAGATGACAATAATTTAGTTGTTAATGATCCAAAAAACTATTATATTTCTGAAGAGCAAGCTAAAGTTATAAAAAATAATTTAAGTGAAAATTACAAATGTACAAAATATAAAGCTAAAGAATTTGAAGTAAGAAGTTTTAAGCCTTATTCTACAGCAAGTTTATTACAAGATGGTTTTAGTAAATTAAGAATGAGTGCTGCTCAAATTACTGTGGCCGCTCAAAAACTTTATGAAGCAGGACTTGTTACTTATATAAGAACTGACTCAAATAGATATTCAAGCGATTTTATTAAAGAAGCAAAAAAATTTATTGATAAAAATTTTAAAGGCAATCTTTTTAAAGAAGCTGTTTCTGTAAAAACTCAAACTAATGCACAAGAAGCCCATGAGTCAATTAGACCAACTGATTTAAATCAAAGACCTGAAAATATTTCTTCTCAAATTGAAGATAAGAATATGATTAGACTTTATAACTTAATATGATGAAATACTGTTAAATCATTAATGAAGGGACCAAGTGGTTTTTACCATAATTGAACTTTCTGAAATAACGGATATGAATTTAAACAAAGTTGAAAAGAAGTTTTAGATTTAGGATATAACAAGTTAGATAAATCAGAAACTGATGAAGATGTAGAACTTGATGAAAATGATGACGAAATTTCAAATGAAGAGGAAATTAAACCACCATTTGAATTTAAAGAGAATTATGTTTTTACAATTAACAAGGAGTTTATAGTTAGTGAGGACGCCAAAACTTCTCCACCAAGAATGTTTAATCAAGCAAGTTTAGTTAAAGAATTAAAGGAGTTAGGTATTGGTAGACCTTCCACTTATACTCCAACACTTTCAAAACTTAAAGAGCGTGAATATGCTATACCTCATAGAGGTAAGCCATTTGAAGTAACAGAAAAAGGTTATCAAGCAGAAGAGTTTTTATATCAAAAATATGAAGATTTTTTTAATGTAAACTACACTGCAAAAATGGAAGAAAATCTTGATGAAATTGCTGAAGGTAGTTTTAATTATAAAGACTGAATTAAAGGTATTTATGAAGAACTTAGTGAATCAGTAAAGGCACAAATTCAAGAAGCAAAAACTAGCGATATTAAATGCCCTAGATGTCATGAAGGTAGTTTAGTTTTTATCAAATCAAAATTTGGTAGAGGTAGAGGTTGTTCAAACTTTACTACTACAAAATGTGGATATCGTGAATATGAACAAAAAGATGGAACTTGATTAGAATACGTTGCAAAAGCAAAAGAAAATAAAGAAAAAGCAAAGGACTAACCCTTTACGAATTAAAATTGGAACTGCAACACTTATGAGAAAATAATCTCATAGGCATTGCAGTTTTTTTGATACAAAAAAGCAACCCCTTGACCGACTAAAGCCCAAAGGAGTTACCATGAATAATTATAAACAAATATTTTTAAAAGAAAGAACATTAATTGAATATCTATTAAATGTTCAAAATAAATCAGTTTCTTTCATAGCTAAAGAACTAAATAGAAATAGATCAACGATTTACAGAGAAATCAAAAGAAATAAAGCAGCTGTAATTTATAAAGCTAAAGATGCGCAATTTACTAGAGACATTAATAACACCTTATCTCATCAAAATGAAATAAATAAATATAAGGAATTCTTAAGATTTCTTTATGCAAATTTTAATCCAAAAAGCTTTAGTATTGATGTTTGCGTTTTTAAGGCCAAAGAACTTGGAATCAAAACCCCAACAACTCAAACTGTTTACAATTGAATTAAAAATAAACAAATAAAAATAAAATCAAAAGACTTGCTTAGACCTAGGTTTTGATGAAAAAAGTCTAGTAAATATAAGAAATATCTATGAGAAATTTCAAAAATGAACTCTATTCCAATTACTTATAGACCTAAAAATATTAATAAAAGAAAAGAAGTAGGTCATTTTGAAATAGATTTAGTTGTGGGTTCAGGTAACACTTCAAAAGCAATAATTACACTTGTCGAAAGAGTTACCCGAAAGGGTTTTGCAATTAAACTAGAAAATAAAACTATGAAACATACAAATGAAAAATTAAAAGAATTAATTGGAAAAGAAAATTTAAATATTAAATCTATCACTAAAGATAACGGTATGGAATTTAATCTTTTACATGAAGTCACACAAGAATTAAGCGTGCCACTTTATACATGTAATACGTATGCTTCTTGTGAAAAAAGCACTAATGAAAACTTTAATGGATTAATCAGAAGATATTTACCTAAGAAAACTAATTTTACAAATTTAACAGATGATAATATAATTGAAATATTAAATGAAATAAATAAAATGCCTCGTAAAATTCTGAACTACAAATCAGCTCAGGAATTTTATGAGACATTCGGTTAGAAGTATTGCACTTCCAATTTTAATTTATAAAGGACTAACCCTTTGCTTTTTTAAATTTTTAATGATTTTAGAATACTTAAAATTTCTTGTTTTTCCTTGATAGCAATTTCAAGGGTTTCATCATCTATTAAATATATTTGCTTATTAATATTATTGCAATTTATTACAAAAAAGCTTTGCAATTCAAAATCCGAAAATTTAACTTGCTTAAATCTTTCTTTTAATAATTCATTATACAAAACAACTTGTAATGCCTCCTTATTTTTTGCTAATAATTTTGTTGTTTTAATATCACCAATTACATACTTTTTAAGTTTTGAATTAATTAGCAAAATGTCCAAAGTTCCTACGTATTCTTTTCCTATTAATGATAGTTCACTTATTATTTCCCATCCTTCTGATTCAGGATAATCAATTGAAATTTTATTTAGAACTCACAATAATCACTCTTTCATTTCGGAATGAGAATTAGCTTGACAGCAGTTATTAGTTGTTCCATTATTAATAAACTCTTCAGCAACTTTATGCAAATGTAAGCCTCTTGTAATAGCAAATTCTAAAATTTCTTTCCCTTCAGGTGTTTCTGCAAATGATGTATCAAAAACATGGTGTGAAAGAAGGTCTACTAATTTAGTTACACTTGGTTTTTCAACTTCTACTCCATCTAAATAGTACTTATGAGTTCTTTCATCAATTAAAATATTTCTTCTTAGCAATTTTTGAATTTTTTTCATAATATCCACCTTGTATTTTATTTACAAAGATTATATCTTATATCTATTAAAATATTATTTTCTCTTCTTGAATTTTGATTTTATTCATTCAATTGTTCAAAAACCTTCATTTAATTTTACTGGTAAAACTAAATTTAAAATAATTCCAGTAAATGCTGCTAACCCTAATCCTGGTATATTAAATGATCCAATATCTATTCCTTCGCCAAGAACGCTAAGTACTACACCGATTACTAAAACTGTTGATGATATAAATACATTTCTCATATTCATAAAATCTGTTTTACTTGTAATCATTATTCTTACACCATTAATACTTATAAAACCAAACATAATCATTCCAACACCACCCATTACTGGTTCTGGCAACATTGAAATTATTTGGTTAATTGGAGCTACAAAAGATAATATAATTGCAATCACTGCAGCACCACCTGTCACTCATACAGATGCAACCTTTGTCATGCCAACTACTGCTGTATTTTCTCCATATGTTGTATTTGGAGGTCCACCAACTAATCCATCAAACACAATTGAAACTCCATCAGCAATTAATGTTCTATGTATTCCCGGATCTCTTACAAAATCTTTTTTAGTTATATAACCCATAGCAATGTGATCGCCTATATGTTCAGCCATTGCTATTATTGCTAATGGTGAAATTGCTAGTATCGCTGGGAAAATGTTTTTTGCTTCTTGTTTTCAAAGCGGCTTAAATGATGGATATCATTCTCACTGAGATACATCAGTTATTTTAGACGTATCAATTAATGTTGAATTTTTTATTGAAAAATGAATTATTAAACTTAATGTAAAGCCAGCTAAAATACCAATCATAACTGGAATAACTTTTGCTATACCTTTAGCTTTTAATGTTACTAGAACTGTTACTATAAAAGTAAATATTGCTATTAATGCCGCTATTCATTGAGCATATCCCTTTTTTCAATTTTCTGTACTTGTTATTCCCGCATTTGCAAGTGCAGATGGAGCAGCACTTAATCCAATTACCATAATTAATGGTCCTATAACTATAACAGGAAATATTTTTTCAATAATTTCTGTTCCTAAATAATAAACTAGTATTCCAAACAAAATATAAATCAGTCCTGCAACCATAACGGCTACAAATACTGAATTCCCATAAGCTTGATAATTCATACCAATTGCTGTCATATAAGCAAATGAGCTTCCTAAGTACATTGGGACTTTAGCTTTTGTTAAAGCTATATAAATTAGAGTTCCAACTCCTGAACAAAATAATGCCATTGATGAAGTCATTACTTCTTCTTTAGCTAACCCATTGATAATAATTGGAACAAGTACTGTTGAACCAAACATTGCAAATACGTGTTGTATTGAAAATATGAATCATTCTCCATAACTTTTTGGTCTTTCTCTAGGTTCTAAAGCTAAGCCAAATTCTTCTTGTTTTACTTCTTGCATTTTTCCTCTCTTTCTGTTTTTACAAAAAAAATAATCGTCTATAAAAGACGATTATTTGGTTGTTAAAAACTCATTATCGATTATTGTTGGTTTGTGATGTAATGCTTTTATTATTTTTTTCATATCTACCTCCAATAAATCTTAAAAATTATTATAGTTTATTTAAATAAAAAAATCTATATACCTGTCGAATTTAATTTAGTTTGCAACTCTTTATAGTTTGGACAGTATCTTTGAACAAAATGTCAAAACTCTTTTGAATGATTTGGATGAAGAATATGTGTAAGTTCATGAATAATTACGTAACTAATTATTTCATCGTTAAAATGAAGTAATTTAGTGTTATAAGCAATTTTTAACTCTTTTGGCAAACAATATCCCCATTTAGCTTTCATTAGCTTAACATTTACATTTCTAAATTGAACATTCATTTTTAGACTTCAATCAATTGTTCTAGAGATAAATCAATTTTTGTAATGTCTAGCTAATAGACTATATAACTTTTTAATTTGTTCTTCTTGATCAAAATAGTTTTTCATATAAATTTTATTATTTTCAATTTTAGATCTAGTCAGAGTTTTATCAATTATAACTTCTATTTCTTCATCAAATATCTTAACCCATGGTTTTAAAGTATTTAAATCATACACAGAAGCTATTATATGTTGATTTTGAACTGAGACTATTTTTGAAATATTTTTATAAAGAATTTTTTCTACTTCTCAGTCTGGCGTATTATGCGGTGCACTTATTCTAACTTCACCTTGTATAACTCTTAATATGATGTGTTTTTGTTCTTTATATGTAATAGTGTAACTTAGATTATTGCCTTGATAAGACAACGTTTTCTTCATTTTTAAACTATACATTGAATTTAAAGAAACAAACATCACCATCTTGCATTATGTAGCTCTTGCCTTCAAGGCGCATCTTACCAAATTCTTTAACTTTCTTTTCATCGCCTAATTCAATCAAATCTTGAACATTGTAAATATCAGCTTTAATAAATCCTCTTTCAAAGTCTGTATGAATAACTCCAGCACATTGAGGAGCTGTTCATCCTTTCTTGTATTGTCAACTTCTTGCTTCTTGAGGTCCTGCAGTAAAATATGTTTGTAAGTTTAAGGCTTTATAAGCAGCCTTTATAACTTGTTCTAGCCCAGAGTATTTTACACCTAAATCATTTAAAAATTCTGTCTTTTCTTCAACAGTTGCTTCACTTAAATCTTCTTCAATTTTTGCACAAATTTTAACTACTGATGAATTATTGTTTAAAGCAAATTCCTTAACTTGTTTAACATATTGATTGTCTTCTATTAATTCATCATCATTAACGTTTGCAACGTAAATAAAAGTTTTAGCAGTTAAAAACTGGAATCCTTTAAGAATTTTATCTTCTTCCTCATTTAACTCTAAAGTGTTTAAAAGTTTATTTTGATCTAAACATGCTTCTGCCTTTTTTAATACTTCCATTTCAGCACTAAAAGTTTTATCGCCACCACGAACTTTTGGTGTTATTCTTTCAATTCTTTTTTTAATAGTAGCTTCATCAGATAACATTAATTCTAAATTAATTATTTCAATATCCCTGATTGGATCAACGCTTCCCTCAACGTGAGTAATATCTTTGTTATCAAAACATCTAACAACTTCACAAATAGCGTCAGTTTCTCTAATATTTGCTAAAAAAGCATTACCCAATCCTTCGCCCTTTGAAGCTCCGGCAATTAAACCTGCAATATCAACAAATTCAATTGTCGTTGCTATTTTTTTCTTTGAATTAAAAATTTCATTTATTTTATCTAATCTTTCATCTGGCACTTCAACGACTCCAACATTTGGTTCAATTGTTGCAAATGGGTAATTTGCTGCTTCTACTTTTGAATTAGTTATAGCATTAAATAAAGTTGATTTACCAACATTTGGTAATCCTACAATTCCTACTTTTAAACTCATATTATTCTCCTTTTTTCTCATTTATTTCTTTTATCTGTTTGTCTAGAACACTTCTTCTTAATTCAATAAAAAGATCAAATTTATTTGTACTTCTAAACTTGTATAATGAACCAATACGAATAAGCTCTCATTTTGTTGTTCCACTTGGGTGCGGCTTTTTAAAAACTACAATATCGCCAATTTGCAATTTTGCATGCATTACTTTTTACCACTTTCTTTAACTATTTTTGCGTAATCTCTTGGATAAAGTTCTGGGGTTGAAATATTCTTTTGATAAAACAAGTTTACCCTTTCTCCAAATCCTGTATCAGGAAGTATTTGTTTATTAACCAATGTTATTTTTAATTTTTTTTCTATTTGTTTTGAGTTTTTAATTTCTTCTTCAGCTCTTGGTCCTTTTAATAAAATAGCTTGGCCATCAATTTTCAAAAATCTAACAACTAATTCCAAAATTACATCTAAATATGCAACAGCTCTTGAAATAGCAATGTCATAATTCTCATTCTCTTTTCTCGCTAATTCTTCTGCTCTATCATGTTTAGCCTCAATTTTTTTTAGATTTAATTTATCGATTACAATATTTAAGAAGTTTATTTTTTTATTATTTGAGTCAATTAAAGTTATATGTGTATCTGGGAAAAATATTTTTAAAACAATCCCAGGAAAACCTGGCCCTGTTCCTATATCAATAATTTTCTGATTACTTATTTGAAACTCTTTAGTAAAAAGTAAAGAGTCTAAAAAGTGTTTTTCATATACATCGTCTTCACTAATTATTCTTGTTAAGTTATACTTTGAATTTTCTTGCACAAGTATTTCATAATATTTAGCTAATTTTTCTTTTATTTCATTTGACGGAATAAAGCCTAAATTATTTTCAAAAATTTTTCAATTATCAAACATTAATCCATCCTCATTTCTTATTTAACTTAAATTATTATAGCATATAGTGTGTTTTTTTAGACCAAGCAAAATAAAAAGGAACTTAAGCTCCTTTTAAAATTAAAACAAATTTTTTCTTGCTTTCAAGAAATAGTCTAATCCACTATACATACTAAAAGCAACAGCAATATACATTGGTATTAAAACTAGCTGTTCTTGCCAGATTTTTATATCTGAAATTGTGTATGAGCTAATAAAGAACAACAATGATAATCCTATCATTTGAAATATAGTTTTTAATTTACCAAAAATTCCAGCTGATAATGTTATATTTTTTGAACTTAATATCATTCTAATGAAATCAACAAATATATCTCTTAAAATTAAAATCAAAGTTATTCACACAGGTATTATAGCAATATTTGACGCAAACAAAATTAATGTCGCATTAACCAATAATTTGTCAGCAATTGGATCAAAAAATTTACCAAAGTCTGTTACTTGATTATTTTTTCTAGCTAAATAACCATCTAAAAAATCTGTAAAACTTGCTATCATAAATACAATGCCCGCTAACAGCATAGTAATAGTTATATTAAATGATGAATTATCATTACCAACTATAAAATTTTTATCTCATTTCAAAATATTTGCCATAACTAGTATTATAACAACGGGTACAAGTAATAATCTTATAAACGTTAATATATTAGGCAGATTTAATTTTTGTTTTTGATTCATTTGCTAACTCTCTTAGTTCTTGGGCTTCTTTTGCTGCCATTCAGTTATTAACCTTCATGTCTTTATCAATTTCACCATCAAAACCATTTTCAAATGGATATTTCTTGAACATTCTTTCTTGTAATAATCATACAACAATTGTTGCACCTAAAGTTACAATAAATATTATAGTAAACATCATCCCGCCATTAGTTGTTCAATTCATATTTTTTTTATCTAATAATTGAGGCGCTAAAAATACAACTAATCCACATATTGTAAAGAATAAAAATAATATTGTTGAAATAACAGCGGCTGGTAAAAAATACTTAACCTTATTTACTTTTACTTTTTGAGTTTTTCTATTCACCATTGCTGCTATCATTAACACTGATATCACAATGAAAATCAATACAACACACACTGATGACATTATTCCTATATAAAACATTGGAGCTGTTAAATAACTTAAATCTGGTGAATTACCATTACTTGAAGCTGCTGAAGACATACCTTTTCATGTTCCATGACTAGTTAATGCACCAATTAAAATTAAAGCTATATAGAATGTCAAAGAAATTGCAACTTGGGTAAAAGCTGATTTTTTGAAACCATTGCCTCCTTTTTTCAAATAAATTAATTTCATATTGTGATCTGATAATAAATTTGATGTACCAAAGTGAGTAAACATATTAATATTTAGTAAGCAAATTAAAAACATAATTAAGTAAACAACAGTACTTGCTGCTTTTATTGAAGTGTTTGAAGGATTTTTGCTAAACCCTGAAAAAACTTGAATTAAAACCGCTTCAACACTACCATCTCCACCTAAAAATAAAGAAAACGCCATTAACACATAAAATAATGTTATAAATACTAAACCAGAAATAATTGCTATCGGAACTATTTCTTTGTTTTTAGCGCTCTTTTGAGTATTAGCAGTAAAAATATAGCCATCAAAAGAGAAAAGTATAGCTCCCATTCCTCCTAAAAAATTCATAAATAATAAATCTTTACCATTTGCCATACCCATTCCGTTTCCTTCTGGATTAGAACCTAAAATCGCAATTAAAAATCCTGCAAAAAATGCAATAATTAAAGGAATAAATTTAATAAACATTGCTAAAAATTGCATTTTTCTTGAAATGTTGGCAGCATATATATTTACAAATGCAAAAAATACATATAGTGAAACACCGACAATAATATAGACACTTAACAACGCCGCTGGGTTTGGAGTAATCCCAGTGAATGCAAAGAAATACGCAATTGTTAAACTCACAAATATTGATTGATAAGCCGGCATATAAATAGTGGTATATAAAACAGAAACAAATGAAGCAAATTTTCTATTAATAAATAATTTACATCAATTACTTACCGTACCGTTTCCCTCTTTTTCTGTTGATTTTGCGATTTCCATGAAAACAACAATTGAAATAACACAAACCATACCAATTGTTAATCATAAAACTGTTGCTATTCAAGGACTCTTTGTTTGACTGATTAATTCTTGGTTTTTTACATAAATTCCTGAACCAATACAAATTCCTACAATAAGCAAGAACAAGTATCAAAATTCATAAACTTTAGAACTTTTATCTTTTTTCTTAAACATAATTTTTTCTCTTTCTTTTTTTACAAGTTATAAAAAAATATATCAAAAAAAAGGCAACAAAACAAGTCATAGAAAAAAGACACATTAATTGCGCCTTTTTTAAATATTATTTTCTTTCTGATTTAACTGCTACTTCTAAAGCAATTTCAACCATTTGCATAAAGTTATTTTGTCTTTCTTCAGCAGATGTAATTTCTTTTGTTATTAAATTATCAGAAACTGTTAATAAACAGGCTGCTTGTTTTTTAGCTTTAATTGCATTTGCAAATAAAGCTACAGATTCCATTTCAACAACATCTAATTTATTTTCCTTAACAAATTCAGTTATGTCATCATGACGATAGAAAACGTCTGCTGAATGAGCTCTACCAGTTAAAGTTTTAATATTTTTGTCTGCTGCTATTTTTTCAATTAATGAATAAAGTTTTTCTCCTGCTTTAATTACTTTATCATCTATATTTGCAGCTAATTTAGCATAGTTACTATCTCCATACGCTTCTTTTACATTATATACATCATAAACTTTAATTTCTTCTTTATAACTACCCGCTGAGCCTATTCTAATAATATTTTCTACATCATAAAAATTAAATAATTCGTATGAATATATTCCAATACTTGGGCATCCCATTCCACTTCCAGCTATTGTTACTTCTATGCCTTTGTAAGTTCCAGTATACATAAACATATTTCTGACTTCATTAACTAATTTAACATTTTCCAAATATGTTTCAGCAATTTTTTTAGCCCTTAAGGGGTCTCCTGGCATTAAAACTGTTTTTGCAATTTCTTCTTTTTTTGCACTAATGTGTGGTGTCATATTAATTCCTCTATTTCTAATAATTATTTTATCTTAAAGTTTTATCAAATGGTATACCACTGGCTTGAGGCGGTGATGATCATTTCGAAGCAATAACCATAACTACAATTGACATAATAAATGGTAAAGCTCTTGGTAATGAATTTAAACCTGTTATTTTTTGACCAATACTGAACATTATTGAGAACACAATTGAGAACATAACAATTAAGTTAACTCTTCATTGACCAATAATCATAATTGCTAATGCAATAAATCCTAATCCTTGAACACTTCCATTAAAGTTTTGAAGCGATTGTGTAACAACAAACATTGTTCCAGCTAAACCTGCAATTGCTCCTGAAATTGTTATACAAATAAATCTGTATTTATTAACTTTAACTCCAGCTGCATCCAATGCGTTTGGGTTTTCTCCTGCAGCTATGTGTCTAGTTCCAATTTTTGTAAAAGTGAAATATAAACCAATACCAACTGTTATTAACATTGTAAATACTGCATAAGCAACGAAATAATTAAATGATAATAATTTTGGGCTTATTGAACCCAAAATAGTTCCACCCGTCCCAAATCCTTGGATATGAACTATAAATAGTGCAATACCTTGTGCAAGTAAATTAATTACTGTACCCGAAATTATTTGGTCTGTTTTTAGTTTTAAAACCATTAATGTTTGAAGCAATGAAAATATTCCTGCAACAACCATTGAAAATATAGCACCTATTATTAAATATAGAATATGCAAATCTTCGTAATTATTAGTTGTTTTTTTAATCATAAAGCAAAATGATACATATGCTAGTGCACCGATTGTCATAAATCCTTCAATTCCCAAATTTACAACTCCTGATCTTTCTGAAAACATTCCTGAGATAGCTCCTAAAGTGAAAACTACAAAGAAACCTAAAGCTAAACTAAATATTGCTTCCATAAAGTTTTACTACCTCCATTTGTTTTTCTAATAAATCAATTTTTAATTTTCTAATTTTTAATTTTCTAAATGTTTTCGAAGCTGATTTCGCTTGTAACTCTTTTATTTCAGCTTTATATTGATGTTTTATTTGTTTTAAGAAATTATTTGCTTCTTGTTTTGTTAAAGTGTAGTTAATTTTAAACTCTCTAATTTGAACTTCCTGTTTATTAATTAATTCCATTGCTTTTTCTTCTAACTTAGTTTTATTTTTAAGAAGTTTATCAGCAATATCACTATCAGATTTTTTTATAGCTTCTGTCATCACTTGAATTTCTGCTTCAAACAAAATAACTTGATCTAAAATTGGAAAGGTTGTTGTATTATATTTGCCTTCATAAACATTTTTAAGGCCTTTAATTGACTGTATTTTGTATTTTTCTAATTCGTTTTCAATAAAATGTTTTTTTTCATTTTTCAAATCTTTTATTCTATTTTTAATTTTTGAAAGCTTAAATGATTTTGATTCATGATATTCGTAAATAAAACTATTTAATTCTTCTTTTAAAATTTTTATATCAGCTGTTGATGATTTTATCTTTAATTTTAATTCTTTAATTTGTGATTTTTGTAAATTAAATTCTTTATTTAACAAAATTCTTTTTCTTTGTTTCTTTAACTTTCTTATTTCTGAATTTATAACCTGAATTTCAGATTTAAATTTAGGGTTTTTAATTTTATATGCTATTGTACTAAAATATTTTGTTACATTTATTTTCATTAATACTAAATACATAGTAGAAAATAAAATAATTATCCCAAACAATAAATCTGAAGTTTCTGAAGGAAGTCCCATATATTCTGGAGAATTCATTGTCAATTGAATTCCATCTTTTAAAATTGCTCATAATATCGCAACTGGCACTATTCCTATAAAGTTATTAAATGCTACTAGTGCAATTGGTATACCATCAAATCCTAGCAATGGCATAATATCATTTGTTACTGATATGTTACTTTTTAATCCAAAGTAATAAAAGAATCCAGCAGCTGATATAAATATTCCTTGTAATGCAGTTATGCCAATAATAAATGAGTTTGTTTTAATACCAGCATATTTAGCCGCAGTTGATTGCATTCCAACAACTTTATATTTATATCCTATTGTTGTAGTTTCACATACAACAAATACAAGTACTATTGAAACTAAAGCAAACACAATTGCAAATACTCATAATTGTGAACCAAAAACCTCTGGTAAGTTAGGTGAATTTAATTGTGTATCAAATTTAACAAATAATACATATTTAAGTAAGTATCAAAGAATTCAGTTAATAACTATTGAAGTTGCAACTTCATGAATATTAAATAAAACTTTTAATATACCTGTAAGTGAAGAAACTATAGCCCCTGAAACTATAAATATTAAAAATAAAAGTATTCCATAACCACCAGGCAAGTTAGAAAAATCTGAGCCTCCTGTTATTGCATTCAAAAATAAGTAAGTTATCAATAAACCACCAATTGCTTGTCCGCTTCCTCCCATGTTAAACAATTTAACTCTAAACCCTAATGCAAGGCCAAGACCTAATAAAATAAATACAGCTAGCAGTATAACTGTGCTTTCAGGTTCAACCGGTGATGCAAATGGCTTAATCATGCTACTAAAAATAAATCCAAATCCGTTCATTCCAAAACAATACAAGAATATAATCCCACATAGTAGTCCAAGAATAATTGAAATAAATGAAACTTTAACGTATGATGTTTTAGTTTTGAAGGTTGTTGATTTTATATAAGCTATGGATCTTGTTCTAAATTTTCATTGATTAATTTTTTTCATAAATTACTCCACCACTGATGAAACCATCATTTTCCCTATTTTTTCTCTTGTCGCTTCTTTACCTGAAATTTCACCAACTACTTGACCTGAATTTAAAACTAAAATACGATCTGATAATTGTAATATTTCTGATAATTCATATGATATTAATAAAATTGCTTTTCCTTCATCTTTTGCTCTTAATATTTCAGCATGAATAAACTCTATTGATCCTACATCTAATCCTCTTGTTGGTTGAAAAATAATTATAAACTCATTGTCTCTTGAAAGCTCACGACCTATAATCATTTTTTGCTGGTTTCCACCTGATAATTGCCTTGCTATTGCAAAACCAGAATCCGCGTTTCTAACATCAAACTTACTTATTATTTGCTGAGCGTTTGTTTGCATTGCTGTTTTATTAATAAAACCACGTTTACTGTATTTTTTTGTTGAAATGTCTTGAAGAGCGATATTAGTTATTAAATTAGCATCTAAAACTAAACCAAATTTATGTCTATCTTCAGGAATAAAACCCATCTTGTGCTCAATATATCTTTTTTTAATAGAATCTTGAGTTATATTTTTGTCTTTAATGAAAATTTTCCCACTTTCAACTTTTACCATTCCGCTTATTGCTTCAGCTAACTCTATTTGTCCATTGCCTTCAACACCAGCAATTCCTAAAATTTCACCCGCTTTAATTGTTGTTGAAAAGTTTTTAAGTCCTAAAACTTTATTATTGCTGTTTTTTTTGACGCTTAAGTTTTTAAAAACAATCAAGTCTTCATTATTGTTTGTCTTATGCAAATTTTTAATTTCTATAATTTTTCTTCCAACCATTGCTTCTGCAAGTTTACTTGCAGAAGTTTTTTTAACATCATATGTGCCTACATGTTGACCTTTTCTAATAATAGTTGCCGTATCTGCTACTTCTTTGATTTCAGCCATTTTATGTGTTATTAATATTATTGTTTTTCCCATGGATTTCAAATCTTTTATAACTTTTAAAAGACCATCAATTTCGGTTGGAGTTAAAACTGCGGTCGGTTCATCAAAAACCATTATTTCAGCTTTTCTATAAAGAATTTTTAGTATTTCAACTCTTTGCTTCATACCTACTGAAATATCTTTTACTTTAGCGTTCAAATCCACTTCAAGATTATACTCTTTCATTATTTTTGTTAAATCTTGAATAATTTTTTTCTTATTAATAAATTGTTTATATTTAGTTTCTTCTGTTCCTAAAATGATATTTTTTCAAATTGGAAAAATATCAATCAACTTAAAGTGTTGGTGAACCATTCCAATTCCAAGTTTGGTTGCTTTAACTGGTGAAGAAATTATTTCTTCTTTACCATTAATAAATATATTTCCTTCTGTTGGTTCATAAATTCCAAAAAGGATTGACATTAGTGTTGATTTACCAGCTCCATTTTCACCCATTAAAGCATGAACTTCACCTTTTTTAACTTCTAAATTAATATTTTTATTGGCAACAATTTTTTTATTGAAAATCATTGAAATATTTTTCATTTCTACAGCATTAATATTTTTCATGATTCTCCTTTACTCTTTACCTGTTTCCGGTTTTTGACTTAAATTTTTAACTACTGTTTTTGCATAATCTGAAATAGGATCAGCTGCTATTATTGTTCCTGATGAAGGTTTTTTTCCGTTTATATAATCAGAAAATAATTTTTTTGAAGCTTCTGTTAAAGCATCTGCACTAAAGTATTTTTTAATATGTTGAGCTAATTCTTCATCTAAGAGATTATATCCTCCATAAGACATTGTCCCATTAACTCAAACGTCTGTTCCAGTTCATGATTCTTCATTCTTAATATCAACATCGATAAATTCAGATTTACCCTCTTGATCTTTAACTTCTTTTGTTAATTGTATTTTATCTGAATATCCTTCAGCAACATCCTTTAAAATATTTGGATATTCATTATTGTTCATTCACTCGGGAGTATGAGCTAGTGAAACTATTGCAGCATTTTTTAAATCTTTTTCAGCTGAAGTTATGAATCTATTTTCAGCATCTTTTCCGTATGATTCAGCCGTATTAGTATCAACACCAATCACTTTTCAAGAAGTATCATAACTAATTGCATCAGAAACCTGTGGGCCAGCAACTGGCATTAAAACATTTGGCTTAATTGACTTTGTTGTATCTTTTAAATTATCTAAAACTAATTTAGATTGTCCTATTAAAAAACTATTTGAGAATCACGTTGTGTCATCTTTAGATTTTGGTCAGCCTTTTTGTGCTTTTGTAACAACGACCTTGTCTGCAAGTTCTTTATCAATACCAAATTCTTCTAAAAAACTATCTTGTTTTTTTAATTCATTGTAAACATCTATTGAAGCCAAGAATCCAACAATAAAATTATCAACTGATGCAGGATTAGAAACTCCTCCAAATGCTCCTAAAGAAAGTGTGTTATTTGTATAATTTTCATTTTTTAATGAATATATTATTGATGACATTCCAGCGTAGAAACCAGAAACATCTCCTCTAAATACAACACCTATTTCATTTTTAGCATCACTGTATGAATCTAATATTATTGTTGATCCTGAATTTTTCATGACCTCAGCGCCTTGGTGCTCACCTTCTCCTGGCATTGAATGATGAAAACCTGGCAATAGTAATGTTTTTGCATTATTACTTTTTGCTGTTTTGTAAGCTCTTTTCATTGTTTTTGGTGCTGTAGACTCAGGTTGAATATAAGCTATTTTTTTATTAATTCCTAAAATATTATTCGTAAATTCAGTTCCTGCTTCATAAGTTGATTGATTAAATGATTTATCATCGACTTTACCAGAATCAGTTATTAAATAAATTCCACCGAAATGTTTTTCAATTCCACAAGAAACAACACTAGTTAAACTTGTACTTATTATTGCAGTGGTTAGCAATGCTAACAATAGTTTTTTCATCTTTACTCCTTCTAAACAAAGAAAAAGAGGTTCTTTACTGCATAAAAAACCCCCGCACTTATAGTCTGTGGATAGGTCCAAAGGCGGATCGACAACCCATTATGTTGTCATGTATAAGTTTTTTTTATTCAATTGTTTAGTTTATTATATACTTTTTTATTTAAAAAATTAACATGATATACTAAAAAACACCAATTGGTGTTTTAAAATATTATTTTTTAATTTCTTTTTTAACTTTTGTTAATCCAGTTCATTTGCCTTTTGACATATTTTCTTTTAAATGCTTGTTTGCTTTAAATTTAACTGTATTAGACGCTAAAATATCAATGCTTTCACCAGTTAATGGGTTTTTACCTTTTTTAGCTTCTTTATGAATCTTTGACAATTTACCAAAATTTGGTATTACAATTTCTTCGTTATTTAAAATTGCATTGCTCATAATTTCAAAGGCGCTATCGACAACTTTTTTAACTGATTTCTTGCTAAATTCTGAGTTAGCTTCTTCTATTTTAATTAAAAGATCTTTTTTAGAAACTTGGTTATAATGTTTTTTGATAACATAAACTGTTTCATTTTTTGAAGTCGATAATGCTACTTCTGGTTTTTTTGTTTCAGCAACTTTAACTTCTTCAACTTTAGGTTCAGCAACTTTTTTAACTGTTTGTTTCTTAGCTACTGGTTTTTTTGTTTCAGCAACTTTAACTTCTTCAACTTTAGGTTCAGCAACTTTTTTAACTGTTTGTTTCTTAGCTACTGGTTTTTTTGTTTTCTTTTTAACTGGTTTTTTAACAACAACCACTTCTTCTAATTTTTCTTCTAATTCTTTGGCCTCTTGTTTAATTTCATCTTTAGTAATTTCTTTAACTTCTTCAGCCGCTGTTGTAGAACCTTTTTCAGAAAGAATTCTATTAATTCTATTTTCGTTAACAAAGCTTAAAATTATTGAAATAACTAAAAATATAGTTCCTACAAGAGCAATTCAATTAATTAGTAAATCTCAAAAAACAGGTAATAGGAAAATATTGTTTTCACCAATTCTTGTTACTAATTTAAATTGAGCGAATGATTTAAATCCTATAGGGCCTGTTAAAAAATGAGATAACCCATTATTTGTAAATCATGTTGCATCTACATATTTTGATTCAACAAGCCCTGAGTTTGCTATTGTTTGAACTCATTCAGATGTTCCATTTGTAGCTTGGTTTATAAGTTTAAATGCAATTACTAAAGCTATAAATAAAACTAAAAGAAATATCATTGCAATTGAGTTTGTATGCTTTTTATTTTTCATTTCAATTGACATATTTATGCCTCCTTCTTTTTTATATAATTATAACCAATTATTTTGGTCAGTGAACTTTTAGTATTACTTTTGTTCATTAGCATAGTTGTTTTTAAGATAAAACAACAACATTTGAATGTCAGAAGGGTTTACTCCTGTAATTCTAGATGCTTGACCTATGTTCAATGGTTTAACTATTTTTAGTTTTTGTCTAGCTTCAGTAGCTAAGTTTTCAACTTTGTCATAATCAATATCCAAAGGTATTTTTTTCTTTTCTAGTTTAATTAGTCTTTCTACAGTTTTTCTTTCTGTTTTGACATAACCAGCAAATCTAGTTTCAATTACAATTGATTGCAATTGATTGTTTTTTAAGTTTTGCAAAGATTTAACATAAGGAATCATAGTATTAATATCTACAGTTGGTATTTTCAAAACCTCAATTCCGCTATATCCGTGATTTAAATCAGCTTGACCTGCTTTTTTTAATTTAATTGCGAGATCTGATTTTGGTGTAAACCTTATTTCTTCCAATTCTTTAATTGCTTGATTTATTTCTTCGGTATATTTTAAATATTCTTTGTATTCTTTATTTTTAATTAATCCAATTTCAAAACCTTTTTCTTTAAGTCTATTTTCAGCATTATCATTTCTTAAAAGCAATCTATGTTCTGCTCTACTAGTCAAAAGTCTATAAGGTTCTCAAACTCCCTTGTTAATTAAATCATCAATCATGACACCAATATAAGCTTCATCTCTTCTTAAAATCAATGGCTCTAATCCATCAACTTTTCTTGAGGCATTTATACCAGCAATTAATCCTTGACCCGCAGCTTCTTCATAACCGCTTGTTCCATTTATTTGTCCAGCAGTAAACAAATTATTTATGTTTTTTAATTCCAATGAAGGATTTAATTGCATAGGATTTACACAATCATATTCAATAGCATATGCTCATGTTTTAACTTCTGCTTTTTCAAATCCAGGTAAAGATCTAATCATTAATAATTGAACATCAGTTGGCATTGATGTTGAAAAACCTTGTATATATCAAGCATCACCTAAAAGAGATTCTGGTTCAATAAAAATTTGATGAGTTTCTTTTGAAGAAAATCTTACTATTTTATCTTCAAAACTTGGACAGTATCTTGGGCCTATTGAATCAATTTTTCCAGAATACATTGCTGATTTAGTAAGATTATCTTCAATTATTTTTTTAGTTACTGTGGTTGAATGAATCAAGTAGCAAAGTTCTTGTTCTTCGATTGATTTATATTCATTAGTTGAAAAACTAAAAGCTAATTTTGCATCAGTCCCTGGTTCTTTAATAGCATTTGAAAGATCAACTGAATTTTTATAAATTCTTGGTGGAGTTCCTGTTTTAAATCTAAATAATTCAACACCTGCACCTTTTAAAGATTCACTTATACCATTAGATGTTAGCTCTTGATTTGGGCCTGATGAATACTTTTCATGACCTGTAAGAATTTCTGATTTTAAGTATGTTCCTGTTGTCAACACTACACAAGTAGAATTAATGATTTCACCATTTTTTAAAACAATGCCTTTTACTGAATTATTTTCAATAACAAGACTTGTTGCTATAGATTCAATTAATTCTAAATTGTGTTGTTGCTCAATAGCATTTTGCATATATTTTGAATATTCATCTTTATCAGACTGAACCCTTAATGCTCAAACACCAGGTCCCCTAGAAGAATTAAGCAATTTTGTTTGTAACGCTGTTTTATCAGCTGCCTTAGCCATTTCTCCACCTAAAGCGTCTATTTCTCTTACTACTATACCTTTCGCAGGTCCACCAATGCTTGGGTTACATGGCATTGCTGCAATTCTATCCTTGTATAAATTAATTAATGCTGTTTTTTTATTTAGTCTAGCGGAAGCCAATGCTGCTTCAACACCAGCGTGTCCACCACCAATTACAACAACGTCAAAATGTTTTTGCATTTTAATTCTTCCTTTCTGTTTTATATCTATTTAATTTTAGTCTTTTTTGAGTTTTTAACAAGCAAATTTATAGAAACAAAAATGGAGCTAAACTCCATTGTTATTATTCTTCGATATCCAAATCTTCTACTTTAATGTCGATGATTTCACCTTTTTTAATTTTTTCATCTTCTTTGGCCATTCTGAGTTTTTGTTCTAAAACTTCTTCTGGTAATTTTTTATTTTTATTAATGTATTCGATTTGTTCTGCAGTAATAGTTTCAAGCACTCTTAATGATTCTGCTAATAATTCTAAAGTTTCCATATTTTCTTTAATTATTTTTAAAGCAATTTTATAAGATTCTTCAAGGATTTTTGAAATTTCAGCATCAATTCTAGCTGCAGTTTCATCAGAATATGTACCTTCCATTTTACCATATGATTCTTCTGCCATTGTTAAGTATTTTGTCATACCTAGACTTGACATACCAAATTGAACAACCATTCTTCTAGCAATGTTTGTTGCTTTATCTAAGTCATCATGTGCACCTGTTGTAACGTTTTCTTTACCAAACATTATTTCTTCAGCTGCTCTACCACCTAAATATCCAGCAATTGTTGCAAATAAGTCTTTTTTAGATGAAAACACAGTTTCATCTTTTGGAGTCATAATTGTATATCCGCCTGCATTACCACGTGGAATAATTGTAACTTTTTGAACTTTAGATGCACTATCAAGTTTTAATCCAATTAATGCATGCCCTGATTCATGATATGAAACAATATCTTTATCTTGCTTAGTCATAGCACGTGATTTTTTGGCTGGCCCACCAACTACACGATCAATAGCTTCATCAATTTCAGTAATTGTTATAATGTCACGTTTTTCTCTAACCATTAAAATTGCAGCTTCATTTAAAACGTTTTCTAATTGAGCACCAGAAAACCCCGGCGTTCTTTCAGCAACTCTATATCAATCAACAGAGTTATCAATTTTTTTACCTTTTGCATGTAATTCTAAAATTGCTTTACGTTCTTTTATATCAGGTAATGAAACTTGAATAACTCTATCAAAACGACCTGGTCTTAATAAAGCTGGGTCTAATACGTCTGCACGGTTTGTTGCAGCCATAACAATAATTCCTGAGTTAGTTCCAAATCCATCCATTTCAACCAATAATTGGTTTAATGTTTGTTCATTTCCACCTGAACCCATTCCATTATTTCTTTTTCTACCTACTGCATCAATTTCATCAATAAATATAATTGCTGGTGCTGATTTTTTAGCATCATTGAACATTTCACGAACACGACTTGCTCCAACCCCAACAAACATTTCTTCAAATTCTGATCCAGCGATTGAGAAGAATGAAACTCCAGCTTCTCCAGCAACTGCTTTTGCAAGTAAAGTCTTACCAGTTCCTGGTGGACCTTCCATTAATACACCTTTTGGCGCTCTAGCTCCGGCTTCTGCATATTTTGCAGGAAATTTTAAATAATCAACTAATTCAACTAATTCTGATTTTTCTTCTTCAATTCCTGCAACGTTCGCAAATTTTACATCTGATTTTTCAGCACGAGCTCTATTTTTACCCATACCAAATATATTTCCTGCCCCAGCTCCTGCCCCAGCAGAACCTTTCATCATAAATCAAATGATTCCACCAAATAATAATATATAAATTAATAATGGTGCCAATGAAACCAATAATGCCATACCAACTGACCCTTGATAAACAAGAGTTGGCCATGGTAGTAATCCTTGGGGGAAAATTCTAATTAAGTCAGCATAATCCATATAAACAACAAAGTTAACAAATTTGGAATCCAATTTATAAGATCCTTTTATAACTACGGTGTTATTAGTTCCCTTATAAATTAATACGTTTCTTCAATATTCATCAATTTTTGGATTATCTATCGGTCCATTTTTAATAACTCACTTATTAAACTCTTCTGCGCTTATAACTTGAGTTGTCCCTTTAACAGTAACAGCGATAATAATTATTGTAACTATAACGGCTAATAAAATTATTAACCAAAACCATAAAGTTGACTTACTTTTTTTAGTCTTCATTTTGTTCCTCCATCTCAAGATTTTTAATCTATTTTAATAATACCATTATTTGCTTTATTACTCTACTTAATGGTATTTAAGATTTTCTTTGCTTTATTACTGTAAACCACAGCCTTTAACATTCTATTTTTATATCTAATTTTCTTATCAATTAAATATCTATTTGTTTTTTTACCTAATGTATAAGTATCTAATTTGTACTTAGCAAAATCATTACTTATTACATAAGGATAGTTTTCTTTATTACGTTTAATTGCGTTTATTATATCTAATCAATTAATGAACTCTTCTGCCAGGTATAATTCTTGCTGTGAATTTATTAAAAATGTTTTGGGTTGTATCATTTTATTATCAATTAAAAACAAGTTTTCATAATCTTTTATAATAGAATAACTTCCAACATTTATTTCTCAAAAAACTTTTTCTGAAACTTTCATATTTTTTGCTATTTCAAAAATGGTTTTGTTGCTTCTATTTTGAACAATAAAATCTTTTTTTATAACTTCTAGTCATCTATAAATAGTTCTTTGAATAAACTCTAAATCTTGGTCTGTTAAATTCTTATTAATTTTTAATTCATCAGCAGACATATTATTATTAACATATCAGTTAACCTTTAAATTAGTCTTTTCAAGATTCTTGTTTAACAATTCAATTTCTTTTTCAATTTGCGAAAAAGAAATTTCTGAAATTTCAGCTCTTATTTTATTTCTTTCATACTTAATGTCTTGATTAGTTGAATCGATTGCATATTTTACTTTTTCATCTTTCAATGAATTGATAATATCAGACTTCAAAATACTTAGCATTGGTCTAACAATAATTAAATCTTTATATATTGAAGTTTTATTTAAGCCAAAGTATTTGACATAACCTTTTCTTTGTTTTTGTAATAAAAAAGTTTCAATCAGATCATTCTTATTATGCGCAACTAAAACATTTTTAATACTATATTTTTTAGATATTTCAGCAAAAAAATCATATCTTGTTTTTCTAGCTCAACTTTCAAAGTTTTCTTTAAGTTCTGAGTAATTTTGCTCAATAATAAGAGTTTCTAATTTTAAGTGATTTTTTTTACAAAACTCTTCAACAATTTCTTGATCATTTTTTGAGTCTTTTCTAAAATTATAATTAACATGGCATATGACTAATTCTTTAATATTCATTTTAACTAATTCATTTAACATAAACATGCTATCTGGTCCCCCAGAAACAGCAACTAAATATGAAAATTTTGCATTTATTTTAAATTTTTGCATTGTTCTTAGTCCTTAAAATATTTCAATAAGTCATTAGTATAAGATTCGTCTTCTTTATGAGAGATTAAAGGGTTGAGTATTTGCATTCCTTCATTACCTTCCAAAATAGCATCAATTAAAATTGTTTTTGCTTCATCTCTTGATTTTGAATGAACAAATTGCATTCTTTTAGGAGCAAACTTGTATTTATAAAGTAAACTTATAATTTCTCCTGCTCTTTCTGGTCTATGAACCAATGTAAATGAACCTCCATTTTTTAAAATTAATCCAGCATTTTTAATTATTTCTTCAAGTGTTATTAAAGTTTCATGTCTTGCATTAACAACTTCTTCGCTTATTTTCTTAACTTTTGAATCTTCATGTTTTTTGAAAAAGGGTGGATTACAAATAACTGCATCAAATTTATTAGCCATTTCTTTTGAGTAATTTTTAATGTCGTCATTAACTATTTGAATCTGATCCTCTAACATATTTAATTTTATATTTTCAATTGCCAATTCTGCTGCTTTTTGTTGTATTTCAACTCCCACAATTTTTGCATTTGTGTACTTTGAAATTATAAGAGGTATCACTGCATTATTGGTTCCAAAATCAACTATTTTTTTAACACTACTTTTTAAATTAATAAATCTGGCTATAAGAACACTATCTAAAGTGAAATTAAACATCTCTGAATCTTGATAAATTTTTCTATCTTCATATCCTAATAAGTCATTTAAAATTTTCATTAGATTACCTCACTCACATGTATTAAAAAGACATCTATTGCTAAATTAGTTTGAAATGTAAACTTTAAATCATTAATTAATTGAAGCGTTGCTTCAGCAATGTTTAAATATTTTTTTATTATTGTTCTACTATATGCCTCTTCAAGAATTCCAATTAATTCAGATTTATCCATTTTTTTCAATTCAGAGTTAGAAAGTAAAATTGTGTTTTTATCTTTACCCAAGATTTCTTCAATTAAATTTTGACTATTATCATTTCTGTTTTTATTTTCTAAAACTATTAATTTACATCTTGATTTTATTGTTGGTAAAACTTGACTTTTATTTTTTGTTAAAAGAATTGCAATAGTGTTTTCAGGTGGTTCTTCAATAAATTTTAATAACGCGTTACCTGATTCATTTTTTAGATTTTCAGCATTCGCTAAAATGTAGACCTTAAATTTATTAACTTCATTAGTTGTTAAAGAGAACTTATGCATAAGTTCTATAACATCAGACTTATTTATAGCTAAACTACCATCTCCCAGAAAAACAAGATTAGCTAAACTTTTATTTTCAAATCTTTTACAATTAACACATTGATCGTTTTCAATACTTAAATTTTCACAAAATATTATTCTCGCAAATTCATTTGCAAATTCATTTAAATTATCTTGATTATCATTTGAAACTAAAATAGAGCTAAACATTTTTTTAGTTTTTAATTGCTCAATAAATTTTTCTAGTGTTTCTCTTTTTTTCATAACTCTATCTTTTCTAAAATAATTTTTTTAGTGTCTTCAAAAACTTCATCAGGTGTTTTTGAAGCATCAATAACTGTTATTCTTTTAAGCTCCTTTTTCGCTAATTCTTCAAAAGCAGCTTTTACAGATTCTTTAAATTTTCTTCCTTCTTCATCTAATCTATTTTTTTCTTCATGTCTTTCAGAAAGCCTTTTTTCAGCATCTTCAAAACTTAATTCAAAATACAAAGTTAAGTCTGGTAAAAAACCTTCTAGAATTGTTTTTTGTAAATTATTTAAATAATCTATGCCAAGACCTCTAGCTCCACCTTGGTATGCTGTTGTTGAATCCATAAATCTGTCTGATATAACTATATATCCTTTTTGTAAATAAGGTTTGATTACCTTTTCAAGATGTTCTTTTCTAGCAGCAATAAAAAGTAAAGCTTCAGTTCAGGGCTCCATTCCTTGACTATCCTTATTTAATATAAGTTCTCTTAATTTTTCAGAAATTGGTAATCCCCCAGGCTCTCTAGTCATAACAACTTTATAATTTAAATCTTCTAAATGGTTTTTCACTCTTTGTAGTGCAGTTGTTTTTCCGCTTCCATCCATTCCTTCAATTGTTATAAACATATTAGACCTCATATTTCTTTCTATTCTTAAAAGCACTTTCTAAAGTTGTTTCATCCATATAATCAAGGCTTCCACCCATCGGTATACCTTTTGCTATTCTTGTTATATTGATGTTAAGATTTTTAGTTAATTGATATATATAATTAGTTGTTAACTCACCCTCAAAAGTAGCATTCAAGGCTAAAATTAATTCAGTGTTATTTTCAATTCTTGATAATAAGCTTTCAAAATTTATTTCTGTTGGTGTTTTTTTCTTATTCAAATTTATTTCAGATCCTAGCACATGATAAAGACCTTTATACTTATTTATTTTTTCAATGTTGTTAACATCTAGCTGACTTGCAACAACACAAATTACATTTTGATTTCTACTTTCATCACTGCAAATTAAGCACTTATTTTCAATTTCATAATAATTACAAATAGAACAAATTGTTATGTTTTCTTTTATTAAATTAAGTTGTTTAACAAAATTGTCTAAAGCGAATTTATCAATTATTAAATTGTTAACTAATCTCTCACTTGTTTTTTTAGTAAGTCCATCATTTTTATTAATGTTAGCTATAATTTCTTCAAACAATTCTTTGTTCATAATTAATCCTCTATTTCTAATTCATCAATATTAAACAGTCTTGATGCTGCTTCTATTGTTTTATCATCAAAATGACTTAGAACTATTGATTGTTTTTTAGCATCAAAGTATGAGTCATAGTTTATTTGTTGATATGTTGGCAATTGATTATCTTCTTTTAACTTTTTAAAAGAAACTTTTATTTCATTTCAAAGAGCTTCATCAATTGGCAAAAATAATATTTTATTAAATTCCTTTTGTATTTCTTCTCTCAATCCATCATTTTGTAAGGTTACTAATAAATTATTAACATTTTCAAAATCTTCTGATCTTAAAAGTACTTCATTTTGTGATGCAGCAATAACTTTAAAGTTAAAAAAATTAATATACTTTTTCGCTAAAATTGGATTAATTAAATTATCAGATTCATCAATTGCAAAAAAGCTGTTAAATTTATTCTCTATTTCTTCTCTTTTTGTTTTATTTGCACCAACCAATAAATTAATAACTTCAGAAATTTCGACTTTATATGTTTTCTTATGTTCATTATCTACTAAATTTTTATTCAATTGAATTTTTAAATTAGTTAAAGTTTTAATTTCAAAATTATCTTCATTAATTTTTATTTCACCAAAATTAGGTTTGTCCTGCTCGTTATATGTTTTTTCTTGGTCTATGTTATTAACTACCTCAGGAATAACATTTATTTGTTCAACTGTTTGCTCTACAATAAATTCTTCTTTAACTTGAGTTTTAACTGTTTCTTTATACACTTCTTTTTTAGCGGTCTCGGTAATAGATTCAGGAATAACATTTATTTGTTCTTTAATTTCTACTGTTTCAGAGTTTTGATCTTTTAACTCAATTTTATATTCTTTGGGATTTTTTAAAGTCTTTAACAAACTAATCAGCAAATAATTAAAGTTTATGCTTGTTCCTTTAGTTTTGGCATAAGCATCACTCAAATTATCTGCTACTTCAAATAAAGATTTAACTTCTATATGAGAAAAATTAACTAAATCTGCTTCCTCTAAAATATTTAAAACAGTGCTGTCTTTAGTAAACTTAAATTCAATTATTTCTTTAACTATTTCAATTAAACTTAATGTAAACACATCAAAATCCATACCTTGATTATTTGCTTTTTCAAAATAATTTATAATTGTTGCTGGTTCATTATTTAATATGTTATTTAATATTTTAATTTTTTCAGTTTTAGTTGCTACATAAAAGACTGACTTTAAATCTTCAATAGTAATATTTTCTGATGTTACAGTCATTAATTGTTCAATTACATTTGATGCATCTCTCAGTGACCCTTCAGAAATAATTGCTATTTCTTCTAAAACTGCTTTATCAATTTTATATCCCTCTTTTTCGCAAATAAAATTTAATCTGTTCATTAATGATATTCTGTCTATTTTTTTAAAATTAAATATTTGACATCTTGAAAGTATTGTTGCTGGAATTTTTGCATATTCAGTGGTTGCTAAAATAAATATTGCATGGACTGGAGGTTCTTCAAGTGTTTTTAAAAGTGCGTTAAATGCAGCTTTTGTTAACATGTGAACTTCATCAATAATGTATATTTTATATTTCCCAATAAAAGGCAATGAATTAATATTATTTTTTATTTCTCTAATTTCATCAACACCATTGTTAGATGCTGCATCCATTTCTATTATGTCAGGGTTTCTCTGCTCATTAGATGCAACACAACTTTCGCAACTTTCGCAAGCTAAACCTTCTGATAGATTTACACAGTTGACACTTTTAGCTATTATTCTAGCTATAGATGTTTTACCAGTACCTCTTTGTCCTGCAAATAAAAATGAATGACTTATTTTATTATTTTTTAATTCATTTTTTAATATTTCAACAACATTTTGATGACCTGCTATATCTCCAAAATTACTTGGTCTATATTTTCTGTATATTGCTTTATTTTGTTCCATAAACCCTCCAGTTATTAAAAATATATTTATTATTAATTTTATCATTTTTGAAAGTCTTTATACACTGGTTATATTTAATTGAAATAAACAAATTTTAATTTTTAAAAGTAGTTTTATTTTAATGCTTTATTTTTATTGTTTTTTCTTAAAAAGTATTATCATTTTTACAAAGGAGAATAAAAAAATGAAATGATGAATATCTGATTTTGATGGTACACTTACACTAAATCCAAAAACTGAAGCAATTGATCCAAAAGATATGGATTTTATTGAAAGGTGAACAAAAGAAAATAATTTTATAATAGCAACTGGTAGAGACGTTAGCTATATTAATTACTTAATAAATCATTACAATTTAAAATCTGAATATAAAATAGCTAATAATGGCGCCTCATTATATAAAGGTAATCAACTAATTTTTAATCAATCTATAGGAATGGATGAACGCAAACAACTGTTTCAAATTGTTAATAAGTTATATAAATTTTGTGGTATAAAAATTGCTGATCATAGTGAATGTTTTATTCTTTCTGGAATTGAAGAAAAAACACCTAGATATAATGAAAGTATAGTTCAGCAAAAATGATTTGAAATGGAGGATAATTTTAGCCAACACATAAATGAAATTCTTAATAACAAAGACCTTAATAATATTACTTTATTTGCTCACCCTCAGGATTTTGATTATATTTTAAATTTATTTAATAATTTTAAAAATTTAAAGATCATTCAAACTTCACCTTTTAATTTGGAAATTATGCATAAAGATGTTTCAAAATATTCAGGGATAAAATTTTTAAAAAACAAATATAACATTAGCGATAATGATATTGTTGTTAGCGGAGACGGTGATAATGACTATGAAATGCTTAACAGGTGCAAAAATTCGTTTGCTATGGAAAAGGGCACTAAAAAAGCTATTATGGCTGCGAATAATATTATTTCAAATGTTTATGAAATAGAAAACTACATATCTATAAACTAAAAACCACAAATATTTTGTGGTTTTACGAATTAAAATTGGAACTGCAACACTTATGAGAAAATAATCTCATAGGCATTGCAGTTTTTTTGATACAAAAAAGCAACCCCTTGACCGACTAAAGCCCAAAGGAGTTACCATGAATAATTATAAACAAATATTTTTAAAAGAAAGAACATTAATTGAATATCTATTAAATGTTCAAAATAAATCAGTTTCTTTCATAGCTAAAGAACTAAATAGAAATAGATCAACGATTTACAGAGAAATCAAAAGAAATAAAGCAGCTGTAATTTATAAAGCTAAAGATGCGCAATTTACTAGAGACATTAATAACACCTTATCTCATCAAAATGAAATAAATAAATATAAGGAATTCTTAAGATTTCTTTATGCAAATTTTAATCCAAAAAGCTTTAGTATTGATGTTTGCGTTTTTAAGGCCAAAGAACTTGGAATCAAAACCCCAACAACTCAAACTGTTTACAATTGAATTAAAAATAAACAAATAAAAATAAAATCAAAAGACTTGCTTAGACCTAGGTTTTGATGAAGAAAGTCTAGTAAATATAAGAAATATCTATGAGAAATTTCAAAAATGAACTCTATTCCAATTACTTATAGACCTAAAAATATTAATAAAAGAAAAGAAGTAGGTCATTTTGAAATAGATTTAGTTGTGGGTGCAGGTAACACTTCAAAAGCAATAATTACACTTGTCGAAAGAGTTACCCGAAAGGGTTTTGCAATTAAACTAGAAAATAAAACTATGAAACATACAAATGAAAAATTAAAAGAATTAATTGGAAAAGAAAATTTAAATATTAAATCTATCACTAAAGATAACGGTATGGAATTTAATCTTTTACATGAAGTCACACAAGAATTAAGCGTGCCACTTTATACATGTAATACGTATGCTTCTTGTGAAAAAAGCACTAAATACGAATTAAAATTGGAACTGCAACACTTATGAGAAAATAATCTCATAGGCATTGCAGTTTTTTTGATACAAAAAAGCAACCCCTTGACCGACTAAAGCCCAAAGGAGTTACCATGAATAATTATAAACAAATATCTTTAAAAGAAAGAACATTAATTGAATATCTATTAAATGTTCAAAATAAATCAGTTTCTTTCATAGCTAAAGAACTAAATAGAAATAGATCAACGATTTACAGAGAAATCAAAAGAAATAAAGCAGCTGTAATTTATAAAGCTAAAGATGCGCAATTTACTAGAGACATTAATAACACCTTATCTCATCAAAATGAAATAAATAAATATAAGGAATTCTTAAGATTTCTTTATGCAAATTTTAATCCAAAAAGCTTTAGTATTGATGTTTGCGTTTTTAAGGCCAAAGAACTTGGAATCAAAACCCCAACAACTCAAACTGTTTACAATTGAATTAAAAATAAACAAATAAAAATAAAATCAAAAGACTTGCTTAGACCTAGGTTTTGATGAAGAAAGTCTAGTAAATATAAGAAATATCTATGAGAAATTTCAAAAATGAACTCTATTCCAATTACTTATAGACCTAAAAATATTAATAAAAGAAAAGAAGTAGGTCATTTTGAAATAGATTTAGTTGTGGGTGCAGGTAACACTTCAAAAGCAATAATTACACTTGTCGAAAGAGTTACCCGAAAGGGTTTTGCAATTAAACTAGAAAATAAAACTATGAAACATACAAATGAAAAATTAAAAGAATTAATTGGAAAAGAAAATTTAAATATTAAATCTATCACTAAAGATAACGGTATGGAATTTAATCTTTTACATGAAGTCACACAAGAATTAAGCGTGCCACTTTATACATGTAATACGTATGCTTCTTGTGAAAAAAGCACTAATGAAAACTTTAATGGATTAATCAGAAGATATTTACCTAAGAAAACTAATTTTACAAATTTAACAGATGATAATATAATTGAAATATTAAATGAAATAAATAAAATGCCTCGTAAAATTCTGAACTACAAATCAGCTCAGGAATTTTATGAGACATTCGGTTAGAAGTATTGCACTTCCAATTTTAATTTATACAAATATTTTGTGGTTTTTAGTTTCTTTTTTTCTTAAAGAAATCAGAAATTATTTTTATGTAGTTAGCTTCTGTTTTTGAATTATCTAACTTTTTAATATCAATTTTAATTTCATCTATGTTTACATAATTTCTAAAACTCATTTTTATATTTTCTGTTAAATACGTCACATTATTAATTTTTGCTTGTTTAATTGCGCCATAACACATTAGGCAAGGTTCTAAAGTTGTAAATAATGTATACTCAGAAAGATTCCCACTTTTATTTTTTTGCGATGCCTTATTAATTACATTTATTTCTGCATGCCCAGTTATTTTTCACTTTTTATAACTGTTATTATATGCTTTAAAAATAATTTTTTCATTTTTTATTAAACACGCAAAAACAGGCACATCTTTTGCATCATTTTTTATTTTAATTTCTTTTATATATTTTTCTAAATTTATCATAGATTAATTATAAACAAAAAAACCGTGATACAAAACACATTCCCTTATAGCTGCTACCTTCCGGTCCTGACTCATTCGGGCGTAATCTTTATCACGGCAATATTATTATACATTTAAAATAACATTTTTAAAACTAATACGATTTAATATCACTTAATTTATCAACAATATATTTTGCCTTATTTCTTATATTTATATTATGTTCTTGCTTAACAATATAAGAGTTATTAAAAAATTCTTTAAACATCGAAAGATCGTTATTATCATCACCAGCAACTATAATATCGTTTTCATTAATGTTAAATATATCTTTCATTTTTCTTATCGCATTACCTTTTGATACATTTGCTTGATGTATTTCATTGAAAGTAATTTCCTTCAAGTTGTTTGAAACATAGCTAAATTTTAGTTTCTTTTCTTCTAAGTTATCTGTAAGTCTTTTTCATGTTTCTGTTTTACAACTCATTTTAAAACAAATTATTTTTTTACCATTTATGTAATCAAGTGTTTTATTTTTTGGCATCATTCCCATAAAAGTTGTTTTCATTTCATCTTGTCAAAAATCATGATAGAAAAAATCTTCCTCACCTTTAAAAGAATAAACTAAACTAAATATTTCTTTTCTATTTTCCTTAACATAATTAATAATTTCTTTTGTTAATTCTTCTTCTAAATATTCTGCAAATAATTGCTTTCCTGTATTATCATATATTGCAGCACCGGCATTAGTTAAATAATAGTCAGGTAAAAAGTCTGGATAATTTTGTTTTATATGTTCATTAATATGTTCAAATGGTCTACCTGTTGAAATAACTATTTTGTTACCTTTTTTCTGCATTTTTATAACAAAATTCATGTCACTTTCTGTTATTGTATTTTGTTCATCTTTGCTATTTCTTAAAGTTCCATCAAAATCTGTAAAAAGCCATTTCATTATTTTATTCTCCAATAAAGTTTCTACCAAAATTATACAATTATTCTTAATAACAAAATTGCTTTTGGTATAAAAAAATAACAGTTTCCTGTTATTTAAATTACTTATTTAATTTTTCTAATCTTCTTTCTTCTTGGCGTTTTCTACGTTGAACTTCTTGTACAGAGCGATTAGCTTTGTGTTGATTTCAGAAGAAGAAACCTAAAGTTTGTATAATTTGAAATGTTGATGAAAATATTCAATAAATTGCAACCCCTGAGGCAACAGATGCAACAACAAAGATAAATACAAATGCAAATACCCCTTGCATAATATATTGTTTCTTACGAGATTTTCTCTGTGCTTCAGTCAATGTTATTGATTTTTGTTTAATTGATTGTAAAACCAATGGTAATAACATTGAAATTATTTGCAATGGTAAGTAAACAGCTAGTAATGAAAGATAAATAACTTCACCATTTAACATTTGTGCTCATGGTTTCTCAATTAAAGCAATTAATCCAACGTTAGCAATTTTTAAAGACTTTGTTGATCTAACAATTGCATAAATCGCAAATAGGAACGGCATTGACGCAAAAGCTCCAGCCATTGATGAAAATGGCGAAAAACCTTCTTTCTTTTGTAAGGCTTGCATTTCTGCTGACATTTTTTGTCTAGCTTGAGGTGATTTATCACCTTTATACTTAGCTTGAATATCAGCTTGTTTTAATTGGAAAGCTTGTTGCTTGTGCTGATTCACTTGAGACTTTCAAGTAAACGCTAGAGAAATAGATTTAATAATAATAACAGTAAATAAAATTGCAAATATAACTGATACTCCATAACTACTGTTTCCTAATTCTGGGTTAAGTGTTCCTGACATTCCTTTAATTAATGCATTAAGCAATAAGGCTGTTGGGTAAACAAAGAATCCATAGAAAGGAGAACCTGTTTTAGAAAATGCCTCAGATCATGAACTTATAACATTGTAAGCATATTGCTGACCATTTAGTCCAGTTACTATAACTGCTCAATTTTGAGATGGCTTCTCACCTAATGCAGCAATAACAATTTCGAATGAAACCCCCGGCATGTAAACTCTTCTACCTGTCATATCAGTAACTTCTTGTATTAAATATGGGTCTTGATACATTTGCACACAACCTCAAATCATTGAGATTATAATAAATAAAAATCCTAAAATTTTAATTCACTTTCATATAAGTTTTAATATTCTTTTTCTATCATTACTATCTGACATTTTTTGTCAAAAAGTTTTTTTAGTTTTTGCGGTGCTATTTGAGTTCATATATGACATAACCCCATTTTTTTTAGGATTAGACATGAATAATTGATTTTCATTATACAAAACTAGCACCTCCTTGCTATTTTAAAAATTTAACAATTAACTTTTTTAATTCTTTTTGATTTTGATCAAAGGAATTTTGCATCATTCTATTTCTTGCGATAATTATGATATCGTATGAAAATTCAAATGATGTTTTAATTTGATTTTGAATCATCATTCTAATCTGTCTTTTAATTTTATTTCTCATTACAGCATTGCCTAATTTTTTGCCAACACTTATTCCGTATCTAAAATATTCTTTATCGTTTTTAGTGTAATAAATAACAAACGAAGAATTTCTATAAAATTCTTGTTTTGATATTATTTCTTGAAATTCAAAATTCTTTTTTATGATTTTTTTATTTTTCATCTCACAAAAAATTAAGCAGTTAATTTAGCTCTACCTTTTGCTCTACGAGCTTTAATAACTTTTCTTCCATTTTTAGTAGCCATTCTAGCTCTAAAACCGTGAACACGTGCGTGTTTAATTTTTGATGGTTGTCAAGTTCTTTTCATTGTATTCAAACCCCCTTTTAAAGTTGATAATTCTTGTTAATTATAATATAAGTCGCTAAAAATGTATAGTTATTTTTTGAAATTTTTTTTGTTGTGTTTTTTATAACTATTTTTTCAACAACTCATTAGACCTTTTGTGGAAAAGTGGAAAAAAGTCACATAAACACTATACTATTAATTTTGTTTATCTTTTATTAATGTTTATTTCTTTTTAATTTAATTTTTTATCCACACATTGTGGAAAACTACTACAAATATGTGCTTTAATTTATTTTATGAAGGGGAACTAAC